>NZ_JBHIMK010000479.1:0-884 GCF_042194085.1 Bartonella sp. MU70NMGDW | reverse complement strand
AAATTTATTGATGTTTATTTTAGATCATTATGTTGGACATTATTATCAAAAAAATTATCTTTTTTATTGATAAAAAAGAATAAATATCTTATTGCTTGTATGATAGCTTAATTTTCATGAAATGATTGATTTGAATCATTTCATGAGTAAAAACTGAGGATTTTTCTTGAAAATAAAGCTATTCAATTTGAACATAAAGAAAAAATTAGATTTTGATACCATAAAAATACAATCTCATTGTTGTCATTATATTCTATAAAACGTTTAGATATCGAGCAACAATTAAAATTATTTTGATAAATGTAAATTTTCTTATAAAAATGCCGAATTCCCAATTACATTTGCATGCCCAATAAAGAGTTTAAAATATTCCTTAAATATAAAGACTGAATTTTAACTCATAGTGATATCTAATCAATATTGAAAGTAAAATATTTTTTCATAATTTTTTCATAGGTTCCATCAGCACGGATTTCTTCTATTGCTTTATTAAAACTGTTTTTAAGATCGTTATTATTTTGACGGAGTGCAATTGCAACAGGAAATTTTGTTTCTTCTAGAGTTCCTAGGAGGATACAGCAATCTTTTCCTTCATTTTCAAGCCAATTTAATGCTTTTAATTTATCAAAGATAATGATATCAAGCCGATGGCTTAAAAGATCACGATTAGCTTCTATTGCTGTAGGATAAAGTTTGATATTCACTCCTTCAGAGGCATAATAATCTTCCGCATATGCAGCTTGTGTTGTATTCGATTGTACTCCAAGATTTTTACCTATAAAGTTTTGTGTTGAGATTTCTTTAATCCCCGAATTTTTGGTAACGATAACAGCGAGTACAGTATTGTAGTAAGGATCTGTAAAATCAATTTTTTGTAAGCGCTC
>NZ_JBHIMK010000478.1:0-897 GCF_042194085.1 Bartonella sp. MU70NMGDW | reverse complement strand
TGCCTGTACATTATATTACGACAGATCAACCTGATCTCGCATTGCAATTGCGTGCACAAAGGTAAAAAATACATCAACACAAAAGAAACTATATATCCTCATAAAGCTAACGTAATGAAAGAAGAAAAATTACCTAATATATAACAATAATGCATTGATTTATAATGATAATTAATAGTTTGTTCATGCGAACAAGAGACATTAATACATAAGATTCTCTTATTTCAAATCTGTTTACAATGAATCAATCAAAATCATTCGTTTGCACATTATAAACAGGGTTGGTGTGTGGATAAAAATTATTGAGAAAAGAATAAAAATATTCATTTAACGTATTTTAAATGCAAGACTTTTTGAAGCATTCGGGTCTCATATGATGGTGTCGTTTTGCACTTTTATGAAGTGTAAAAATGATGGTATACAAAAAGTCTTATATACTTTAGTGGAGAGGCTTTGTGGCTTATTTTATAGGCGCTATCATGAAATGTAGATGTATTGAAAGATTTTTTAACAGCATGGAAATTGGTAATACAGTATCATTTTGTTTTGCATGAGGGGTGTAATCTCGCTACAGGGAAGGAGACTATTAAGCGCTTAAAAATGATTTTCTTAATTGTAAGAAAAATACTATTTATCTCTTCGTTAAATTCAGTAGCAATATCGTGTTAAAGTTATAAGCCGAAGGTTATAAGACAAATAATAAAAGAATGAATAATTCTTTTTAAAAAAATAAATTCAGATATTAAAATAGTCATTGAATGACATTTATGATCTATATCTTTTTACCAATTGACTTTGCTTATTGAAGCCATTTCACTTTTTTCAGATAGTTACAAACGCGTATCTCGTTAATACATAAGAAAGCTTATAAAAGAAAATGAATAAATTTAAACAAAT
>NZ_JBHIMK010000477.1:0-898 GCF_042194085.1 Bartonella sp. MU70NMGDW | reverse complement strand
CATTCATCAGAAATGCAGCAAAATATGTTTTTTTAATGGGAAAGTTTTTGCTGAGGCAAAAAACATTTTCTCCTTTGATAAAGCAAGGGGGAAATAAGGAGGGGGAAATGTGAAGGGGGAGGGAAGAATTGTGGTTTTGAAATCCGTGGTATTTTATTGATGGAATTGGGAGGGCGGTGGTTGGGATATGCTGCGGGGGCAAAGCTTAGGTATTGGCGATTGTGTGGGCGATTGGGGCTGTGCTGGCTGTCGTATTAATGGTGGCGTGATGGATGGATTGTTACCGGTGCCATGTTGTTGATGAGGGAGGAGATTGTTGGTGGGGGCTTTTTCTTTCGTTTAAGGGATGATGCTTTTAATTTTGTAAAAAATAAACGGGTTAATTTAATGATAATGGATTGATATTTTAATCGTTATCTTTCTTGAATGAGAAACCCAGATTATGCTGCAATCAAAGCCATGTCTTTTGTCCGTCGTAAGATCAGAAGAGCTTTATAGAATTGTATAAGAAAAGACGCAAAATGACGATAATGAATTGTCTGAAGAGCCAAGGTTGTCGCGATATTGGGGGAAAAGTGGATGATGAGGGCGATTTGTTACAATGGGGGGCGATGGGGAGAATGTTGCTGTCTGAAGAGGGGGCAATATTTATCTTGCTCATGCCCTGAAATATGCCATGAAATATTTTTCTTTGAGGCATGGGTAGATATAAGGTAAGTCTCTTTGACAGGTTGAAGTGTTTTTTAAAGGGCGTGGTGGATATTTTAAAGCTTGTTTGTTGCGCGCTTTAAGCCCGTCAGTCCTATAGAAATTCTATGAAAGGCAAGTCCAGTGGGTCTCAAGTGTAACTTTTCAAGAAGGATTGTCTCTTTATAAAGGAGCTGGTTACAAAGAGGCA
>NZ_JBHIMK010000476.1:0-898 GCF_042194085.1 Bartonella sp. MU70NMGDW | reverse complement strand
AATGCCTTTATGGTCTGTTTACACCCTGAAAACTGTCAACATGAACTTACAACGTTTATAATTTGCGAAAACTGTGGCACAGTCAACGAAATACAAAATCAAACGATTGTATCGAGTTTAAAACAGATGGTTCAAGCTGTTGACTTCCAAGCACACAAAAGTACCCTAGAAGTACGCGGACTTTGTAAAAAATGCGCAATAAAATAATACCTCTAACTTGAAAATAAGATCTCTAACTTGCAAGTTGATATATTTAGCGTTATGTACCAGAGATCGCCTTATTGTTTGAAAAGCTCTTATCGTCCGTGCACGTATATCACCCGATCTTAGTGATGGGTTTATTATACTCATTGAAACATAAATATTGAAAGTATAAAATCATGTCCGTAGCTGAGGCTATTTTTTCAACCAAAAATTTCAATAAAACGCAACAAAAAAAAGTAACCAAGGCTCTTCTTATTGTCTTTGCACTTTTTGTGCTTTGGTTTAGCTATAAGTATATAACGCAATGGCGTTATATACTCTCCACTGAAGATGCCTACGTGCAAGGAGATATAGCAGCTATTGCGACTAAATTAAATGGATATATTGAAAAAATTGCCATTAAAGCCAACCAGGTTGTAAAAAAGGACGATGTTTTATTTTACTTAGACAATGGTGATTATAAAATAGCCTTGGAACAGACAGAAGCGCGTCTTAACACACAGAAAAAAACACTTCTACGCATTGATGCACAAATCACCGCCGCTCGTAGTTCTCTAGATGATGCAAAAGCACAAAAAGCAGCCGCTTCAGCCATAGCAACCAATGCACAACTCACTTTAAAACGTGTAACAGAACTGAAAAAAAATCGTTATGCTCCTCAATCCAATGTTGATGATGCCAAATCAGCTTATGA
>NZ_JBHIMK010000475.1:0-901 GCF_042194085.1 Bartonella sp. MU70NMGDW | reverse complement strand
CATGTCATTTTTCTCAGTTGGGGAGCCATTCAGTTTACAAGCTCTGTCTCTTTACCACAACCATTGGAAGCAATTCCCATTACTCTTGCTCCTTTAATGGACGAGTTTTCCTCTCAACAAGGAGCCGTGAAGGCTCCCATCCGTGCAATCCCTGCCGTCAAACCAACTATGCAGCCACAGGAGAAAGAAGATGCACGCCATATTGGAGAGGGACAAATAGATAGTCTTGCACCGTTTCAACCAAAAGAAAAGCCGCGTCCCGTTGAAACAGCATCGCCACCATCAAGCGAGAACACGTCAGAAACATTTGCACCCGAACTTACAAAACCAGAATTATTAGAAGCAAAAACAGAGGATTCTCCCAAGGTTGCGCCTGAGATGCCTTTGGAAGCACCGGAGGAGGCGCCCAAGGTTGCGCCTGAGATGCCTTTGGAAGCACCACCGGAGGAGGCGCCCAAGGTTGCACCTGAGATGCCTTTGGAAGCACCGGAGGAGGCGCCCAAGGTTGCACCTGAGATGCCTTTGGAAGCACCAGAGGATTCTCCCAAGGTTGCGCCTGAGATGCCTTTGGAGGCACCAGAGGATTCTCCCAAGGTTGCACCTGAGATGCCTTTGAGAGCGCCGGACGATGCCTCTAAGGATGCGCTTAAGCCTGCGCACAAAAATGAAGAGATGATATCGCCAAAAGAATTGGCTCCAACGGTCCAAAAAGTACCACCAGAGCAGATTGTTCATCAAACGCCCAAGATTGTACTTCCAGAAAAATCTCTTCTTCCACAGTTTAAACCAAAATTTGACGAAGATGTTCCAAGGAAGAATGAGGTTGCATTGAATCAAAAGACGCCAAAGCTTAACAAGAAAAACCAAGAGAAACAGACCATTGAAGATATTTTAGCACTGG
>NZ_JBHIMK010000474.1:0-901 GCF_042194085.1 Bartonella sp. MU70NMGDW | reverse complement strand
AAACGCAAACCTTCCCATTGTTTGATAAGTGCTAGTCCTTCTGATGATATTTTTCGCATATGATTCTCCATAAAAAAGCCCCACACAAGGCGGGGATGAGTGAATATTAAAAATTGCAATTATTGCCTTTTATTAAAAATCTCGTTTCATGTAACTTTTTTCTGTGTTATACGTTACATGAAACATAATGGAGATTTTGTTATGGCTACAATGCACGTCAATGAACGCGTTCAAAAACATCGCAACGCACAAAGAAAAGCAGGTTTGCGTTTAATGCAAATTTGGGTACCAGATATTCGCCAACCGAACTTTGCAGAAGAGTGCCGACGCCAATGTCGCTTAGTCGCAAAAATGGATAAAACAGATACATCTATGCAGTTGTTGATGGATCAATCTTTAATGGATGTTGATGGCTGGACAGAATAATGCGTGGATCTCTCGTCACAATAGCTATGCAAGGCGATTTTGGTAAACCAAGACCTGCGTTAATCATTCAAGCTAATCAATTCAGTGAGCATACAAGTGTAACGGTTTTACCCATTACTAGCACACTTGTTGATGCGCCATTACTCCGCATTACGATTCAGCCAACCGCTAAAAATGGTTTGCAAAAACCTTCGCAAGTCATGATTGATAAGATTATGACGGTAAGATGTGAAAAAGTTAGTCCAGCTTTCGGCTCCATTCATGCAGATAAAATGGTAGAAATTGAACGCTGTTTAGCTGTATTTTTAGGAATAGTAAAATAGAAATAGTATTTCTTTTTATCATCATAAAATAGCTTTGTTTATCTATCCTCTTCATCCATATGGATTACGCCGTCTCCTTCGTCACATGCGTTTGGTGGGGCGTTTGGATCAAGGGTATCATCCTTGTCTGGTGTTGTGTTTGCAACGTTTCC
>NZ_JBHIMK010000473.1:0-903 GCF_042194085.1 Bartonella sp. MU70NMGDW | reverse complement strand
TGCATTAAACAGCAACTTGAGAATGAAGAGAATACATGATGAATGGTAAGCGTTTAAGTATAAAAAATAATACGAAAGATAGATAAATATAATGATGATAGTTAACTTATAACTTCACGACTGCCTTACCACCTTAAAGATGAAGTTTTGTGCCACCATCAATCTATAAACAATACAGATTTTTGTTTAACTGATTCTACCTGACATCATTTCACATGGGATTACTTTATAATTTATACAGAAGTTCTATATTAGAATAGTGAGGAGTACATACCTCAGAATACTCACCACTACATACAACAAAAATACCACATGTGTAATTTTACATGCCTTGTATTGCTGCTCTAAATGATGATGTTTTACAGTAACAAAGCAAGATATTGATTTATAATGATAATTTACCTTTTTGCATGTTGAATGAGACTCTCGAATATCGTAAGATTCTCTCATTCCAAACCTATTCTATGTTAAATCAATCAAAACCATCCTCTTCACATTACAAGCAGAGAGAGCTATGTGAATAAAAACTCTGTGTGAGAAAGAACTAAAAATGCCTCTTATGAACGGTCTTAAGTGCCAAGGGCTGTCCTTGATTGGGCAGGATGATGCCAGGTGCGCGCTTGTTACTTCATAAGCATAAAGAAGGGAAACTCAATGGATTTACCGTTATACCATTCATGATCTACGTCGTGGAATATGCTTGGATTCCTTAAAAGATATCTCTTTAATGATAAACATAAAATAATGGATTTCAGTAGAGATTTTATGATCGTTCATGAAAAACTAACAAAAGAAAAAGTTTCCTTTAAAGAAGATCTATACCAGCCCTAATGGTATGAAATCATCCATCAAAAAATAAAAAGCTGAAATCAACCCAACCGCTCTAAAGCAACAAATATTTTC
>NZ_JBHIMK010000472.1:0-905 GCF_042194085.1 Bartonella sp. MU70NMGDW | reverse complement strand
AGTACTCAAACAAATATAACGATTAATCATGTTTCAGGCACGACTTCTGTTCCCGCTTCTCCGCAAAAGGTTGTTGTATTTGATCTTGCCTCGCTAGATAATATGAATCGTCTTGGTATCCAAGCCGTTATCGGCATTCCTGAAGGTAAAAAACCATCTTATCTGCAACAATTTGATGATGCAAAATATGAAAGAATTGGAACCGTTTTTGAACCAGATTATGAAAAAATTGCCACTCTTCAACCCGATTTGATTATTATTTCTTCCAGAACTCAAGCAAAATATAAAGATTTAGCCAAAATAGCTCCAATAATTGATCTAACAGTAGAAAACGAAAATTCTCTTGAAGATATTAAACGAAATGTGTCTATCCTTGGAAAAATTTTTGGCAAAGAAAAAGACGCTGCGGCAGAAATTGCAAAACTCAATGAAGCTTTTGCTGAAGTCCGTAAAAATACCCAAGGAAAAGGCACTGGGCTCATACTCATGACTTCTGGTGGAAAAATCAGTGCTTTCGGACCAAAATCACGTTTTGATATTTTTCACTCCGCTTTTGGAATTACCCCTGCAACCGATAAACTCACCGTGCAAAAACATGGACAACTCATTTCTCCTGAATTTATTCTTGAAACCAATCCTGATTGGTTGTTGGTGATTGATCGGGATGCAGCCATTGGACGGGAAGGACAATCTGCAGCACAATTGCTCAACAATGAACTTGTTCACCGCACAACAGCAAGCAAAAAAAATCAAATTATTTATTTGGACTCTTGGAGCTGGTATCGTGCAAATGGTGGTTTAACGGCACTCATTGAAACGGCACAGCAAATCAATGAAGCCTTTACAAAGAGCAAATAAGCGTACAAAAGAGCTTGCTTGCTATATAAATAAAATTTAAAAGCAGA
>NZ_JBHIMK010000471.1:0-905 GCF_042194085.1 Bartonella sp. MU70NMGDW | reverse complement strand
TGTTCTGCATCAAAATCCCCAAGCTTTGCTAAGGAGACAGAATGATTACTATCATCTGTCTTGATAACGAAAGCCGTTAAGCGGTCATCGGGGACAAGGAGTGGTACATCATAGCGTGCCTCTGCCCACCCTAGCTTTGCGCCCTTCATGGAATAAAAGCTTTGTGCTTGGATATCGGCGGTCGGATAACCGTTTTCAGTGGTGACCAAATCAATCACCAAATCATGGTTCTCATTGCCGATTTTGCAAAGATGAAAGTCAATACCGGTGATTTGCCGTGTTTCATCGGGTGTAAAGACTTGTGCTTGTGGGTCTACTTGCGTCCATATCTTCACCGTGGTGGTGCGCCGCATCACTTTCACATCAATCACGCCTTGCCCTGTAAAAAGACCCGTGGCAATGGTTCCACCTTTTCCCCGTGCCACAACGTTTTTTGTGCCAGCTGTAATATTTTGTGGAATCGTGAAAGCGCCTTCAAGAGCGCCATCGGGAGATGTAAAACAATAATAGATTTTTTGTAAAACATCCACGCCATCAAAGGTAAAGCTTTCTAATTTTTCCCCTTTGCCAAAACCTTCAATTTTAAAGGAAAGGGTAATTTGTCTTAAGAAATCGATTTGCTCTTGGGTTGCACTCACCAAATCATCACGCACTTCTGTTTTACGAATGCTTCTCCCACGGTTCCATCCCATGTTCAGTTGATTGGTCACGCTTGAGAGCCAATCGGTGCGCTGTTCATGCCAAAAGTCTGTCGCGGGGTCAAGGGTTACTGTACCAGGTAGGGGTGCAAAATTTTGATAGGGGTTGATTTTTTCGCAAGCCGTTGTCAACTCTTGCGCAATGATCACTTCATTTGTCCAGTCAAGGGTGACAGGCGCTGTAAGATTAGCGGTGTAAAAGGTTGG
>NZ_JBHIMK010000470.1:0-911 GCF_042194085.1 Bartonella sp. MU70NMGDW | reverse complement strand
TTTGCTGTGGACTAAAGCGTTTCATTATCCCACCAATGCCATTTAGAGTCTCTTCAAGTTTTTGCTTGTGAATAACCGTAAGGGGGCTTGAATGCTCTTTCTCTGCTTGTTCTTTCAACTCCTTTTCACGGAATCTCAAAACAGCATTGCGTACAAAATTGGCTTTTCTCAAAAGATCGTTTTCCAAATCACGACACAACCTCACAAATTCACGCGTGCTCGGAAAAAACGTATCGGATAAACAATTTATTTCATCACATAAAATCCGTTTGACCACTGTCATCAGTGACCATGCAGAGACATTTTCCAAAACCATTCCATAGGTCAACGCCATTCCCTCATGGTCTGATTGTTGTGCTATTTTCAAACCACACGACAGCATGCGAATAGCTTTTGCTATATCCTCTTTACCTGCTTTCACTGCGAAGAGCTCTTGCAATTGATCACCAGCCTCTAAAGCAATCGATTCCTGTTGTTTTGTTAATTGGCTGCCATCCTTCAAAACAAACGGACCGCTCGGAGGTATCATCGCATGAATGTGTTTCAAAATACCCTCGATTTCCGATATCAAGGAGACTGTCTGCGATACGCTCCCCAATGCTTTTTTGCTTTTGAGTGTAATTTTCATTGTTTCCACCATTGTTGTTCGTGTTTTTCGTTTTTTCTAAACCCTCGATAGCCTTTCGCACCCAGTTACGCCATGTTGCTTGCCAATCACGTTTGATAGCATTCTTTCCTGCACAGGCTTTCCAAAAATCTCGAAACTTTGCAATTTCGACTTTCACGCGCTCTGGAGGCAAGCCCTCTGCAATGGCAAAATCGTAATCGGGTTCAAAATCCGCAGGCAATCGACAACCGCGATTAGCTTGCGCTCGTTTTGCTTTTTTGGGAACGTTCTCTTGCTCGTGAAT
>NZ_JBHIMK010000047.1:0-14836 GCF_042194085.1 Bartonella sp. MU70NMGDW | reverse complement strand
CCCTATTGGTGGGCCCGGAGGGACTCGAACCCCCAACCAAGCGGTTATGAGCCGCTGGCTCTAACCAATTGAGCTACAGGCCCCATATAGGTTGTTTCTCTCTAAACTAAAATGCCCCATGATACAAGAGCTGACAAGGATTATAGCCCATCTTTTTCTCTTTTCTATTGGTTTTTTTTTCAGTGCCCTAATTTCTTTACAAGAACTCTTAAAAATGAGAGAATAGTTAACTGACAAATATAAAGGTATAGATATGATAGAAAAGAAAATTCAACCACTGAAGGGTTCTCTGGTTAAAGCAGTTATATTAGCATTTACACTCTTAGCCACATCGTTGAGTGTACGTGCTTATGCTGAAGAAAATAAAATGAAAAATGCAACGATTACAGTGACTGCAATCGGAGAAAGTCAAGCTGCACCGGATATGGCAATTATTAATCTAGCCGTTGTTACCTATGACAAAACTGCCCAAAAGGCATTAGCTTCCAATAATCAATCCATCAATGATATTATAAAAGCTTTTAAAAACAATGGCATCCAAGCAAATGATTTGCAAACATCAGGTTTATCCATTTATCAGTCGACTTCTGATAAACACCATGAAAAAAAGAATAATGAAAAACTCTATCATGTTTCAAATTCTTTAACCGTGCGCATTCGTGATCTTACCAATGCTGGTAAAATCTTTGATCAAGCGATGACACTAGGTGTTAATTCAGTTAACGGCATTACTTTTACCAACGCAGATACAAAGCCATTTTATCAAGAAGCACGTAAAAAAGCCATTACTGAAGCCATTGAAAAAGCGCAAACGATAGCGCAAGCAGCAAATTTAAAATTAGGAAAAATTATTGAAATCAATGAAAAGGATGATTACTACAACCCAACACCACGTCTCATGAGTAGAGCAGCAGATGCAAGCTACGCAAATACAAATTTTGCAGGTGGTGAATTAAATTATAATGTGAGCGTCACTATCGTCTTTGCGATCGATTAAGTCACAAACTGTTGTATAAAAAATCATATTACTGGCCTTTACATAGAAGACCAGTAATGTGATGAAGATAATCTTCCTCAGATAATAATTCGTCTTCGTAAACCTCTATCTGTCCGCGTGCAGAAATATGCGCTGTATGTACCGTCTGGCAATCTCCTGATACCAATGGATGCCACCAATGAAGATCCTTTCCCTCATAAATTAATCTATAAGCACAACTTTCTGGAAGCCAACGCGCTGTTTTAACTGTCGTAATGTCTAGCGATATACAATCTGGTACAATTGATTTACGATGAGCATAATCTCGACACCTACAAGTTTCCCCATCTAAAAGACGACAAGCAATACTGGTTGCATAAAGGTCACCCGTATCATCGTCCTCAACTTTATGGAGACAACAACGGCCACAGCCATCACAAAGGCTCTCCCACTCAGAAATGGAAATCTCTTCTAATTTTTTTACTTTCCAAAAGGGAAGCTCTCCACTCATAAACTCAGACACACCTTTTTTAATTAAGACGATCTATAAAAATGAAACGTTTAATTTCTATAATTTCATCTATTTCTGTCTCTTAAAAAGATTCAACTCAATGTATGCTTTAAACCGTTTTCTTAAAATCTATCTGAATAAAAAGAAAATATTCAAAAAATAGAGCATATAAATGAACATAATCTATTGAAACATTCCTTTATAAACTGACGAAGAATAAAATGCGTCACCTAAAATGATAAAAAAATTCCGCAACGAATACACATTTCTCATCAAAAAGTCCGTATGTTGCAATATAAGTTTATTCTTAATAGATCCTATTTCTTAAGAAACAAGCCGCTACACGCAAGATAATGTTTTTCGTTCATTTTTTCAAATGACTACCACACCGGTCTTTGCCCTACATCTGTTATTTTCAGAAAAAGAAATACAAAATTCAAAAGCTAAGAAAAACATTAAACATCGTAAACTTTCTGGATTATTCAAATTCTTCCCATATTTTCTCAAAAAAGCATCCAAGTACAACGTGACACACCTCCCCTTCATTAAGAAGAAAGAGAGATTTATTAAAATGCACACGAATTTCTTTATTTAAGAATCGAGAAAACTGCGCAATTTTCGTGAACGGCTAGGATGTTTTAATTTACGAAGTGCCTTTGCTTCAATCTGACGAATACGCTCTCTTGTAACTGAAAATTGTTGTCCTACTTCTTCCAACGTGTGATCTGTATTCATCCCTATTCCAAAACGCATCCGCAAAACACGTTCTTCCCGCGGTGTTAATGAAGCAAGAACGCGTGTTGTCGTATCTCGCAGATTAGCTTGGATAGCTGCATCAATTGGTAATAACGCATTCCTATCCTCAATAAAATCACCCAAATGGGAATCATCTTCATCACCAACGGGCGTTTCGAGTGAAATGGGTTCTTTTGCAATTTTAAGAACTTTTCGCACTTTTTCTAACGGCATAGAAAGCTTGCTAGATAATTCTTCTGGTGTTGGTTCTCGTCCAATTTCATGGAGAATCTGACGCGATGTACGAACGATTTTATTAATTGTTTCAATCATATGAACAGGGATGCGAATCGTACGCGCCTGATCAGCAATTGAACGTGTAATAGCCTGACGAATCCACCATGTTGCATAAGTTGAAAACTTGTAGCCGCGCCGATATTCAAACTTATCCACAGCCTTCATCAAACCGATATTGCCCTCTTGAATAAGATCAAGAAACTGCAAACCACGATTAGTGTATTTTTTTGCAATTGAAATGACAAGACGCAAATTAGATTCTACCATCTCTTTTTTCGCAATTGTTGATTCGCGTTCACCTTTCTGCACCTGCATAACAATCCGACGAAATTCACCAATCGAAATAGCCGTTTCTTGCGCAAGATTTTGTATCTCACTTCGCAGTTTTTGGATTTCTTTTGCTTCCCGCATCGAAAATTCTTTCCAACCAGGTGTAGGCAAAGCAGCAATATAATTCATCCAATCTGCGTCCAATTCACGCCCTTGGTATTCTTTTAAAAAATCCTCATGGCCAATACCATAGCTGTTGGCAATCCGTTTCAGCTTACCTTCATTATGAATCAATCTCTTATTGATGTCATAAAGCTGTTCAACCAAAGCCTCGATACGATTTTGGTTTAAAGAAAGAGATTTTACTGCTTGAATCAACTCACCCTTTAATTGAATATATTTCTTCTTCTGAGAAGATGTAAGGGCCCCCTCTTTACGCTCTGCCAAACTGCTTTCAACATGCTGATCTTGTAATTTTCGTAATTTCACATAGGTTTGAGCAATAAAATCCAATGTTTCCATAACTTGAGGACAAAGTTCATTTTCCATTGCAGCAAGCGATAAGTTAACATCGTCATCGTCTTCTTCATCATCGTCTTCAATGTTTCTCTCTCCTGCGCTCTCCCCCATATTACGTATACCAGAAGACATTTTTTCTTCTTCTGTCTTATTCACTTCACTTCGCTCAATAACAGGAGCCTGCTTTGCTTCTGGACCAGCATAAGTCGTTTCAAGATCAATAATTTCACGCAGAAGAATACGCTGTTCTTTTAACTCGTCACGCCATATAATAAGAGCCTGAAAAGTTAAAGGACTCTCACAAAGTCCCGCAATCATTGTCTCACGCCCTGCTTCAATACGCTTAGCAATGGCAATTTCACCTTCCCGTGAAAGAAGCTCAACAGCTCCCATTTCACGCAAATACATACGCACCGGATCATCCGTACGATCTGTTACTTCGCGTTTATTCGTTGTCGTTGCAATTGCGTGGCTAGAGGCCTCTACTAAATCACCACCCTCTACTGTAACTTCTTCTTCATAATTTTCAGACTCAACTTCATCCTCATCATCCACAACATTAACCCCCATCTCAGAGAACATCGCCAAGATATCTTCAATTTGTTCGGATGTAACCTCGTCAGAAGGAAGAACAGCATTGAGTTCATCCATTGTTACGTAACCATTTTTTTTGGCAAGTTTAATCATTTTCTTGATGGCATCATCAGAAAAATCAAGAAGAGGACCATCCAAACTTGCTTGGCTTGTTACTTCTGCACTATCTTTCTGTTTAACCTTTGTTGCCATACCATAACTCCACTCGACCACTTCACAGTTTCCATGTAACCATAGTTTCCATGTGACCAGTTTTTTTGCTCTCACTAAAATCTACCAATAGTTTCTCATATATACTTCCTTTTAAGAGATTACTATTGGAAAGAATACATTTTGTATACGCCTTAACATCCAGACAAACTTGACATCCAGACAAAAACGCGGGAAAACTCCAGAAGTTTCCCCGACACCTCTCAGCCCTTCTGAGATAATCTCTGTACCCTATCGTAAGAACCAATTTCCCGCTTTTCCTAAAATTTACCCGCTTTTCCTAAAATTAAATTGCCATCTTTATGAAAATGTCACTCCCATAAACTTCCTCATCTAAAATTTAAGTGACTGATTCGCATTAAAAAAGCGAATCATTTTATCGTATCTTGTGTATTCCCGTCTATTTTTTCATCCAACCAACTTCCAAACCCTTCAATTAACGCTTCTGTTGCCTGCATCTGCTCCAGCTCATTTTTTACCTCACGAAGCAGATCAAAAACCTCACTCTTAGGATTTTCTACAAGTTGCTCTTTAATATCCTGTAATCTCTTATGTAGGTGGTGTTCTTGAAGATGCAAGTAGACAGCTTGTTTTAATATCGCACGTGCATCCTCTATAGAAGCTCTACCAAAAATAATATGCATACCAATATTTTGCACAAGATGTTTCATACGCTCTAACAGAGCCTTTTGCCCTCTTTTTTCTAAGAGCGCAACCATCGTCTCCTTATCATGAAGCTGTTGATTCCCAAGAATTTCCAACATAGCTTGATGAAAGCACATCAATTGAGTATTTTTTAATTCTAACTCAGAAAGATTTTCAAAATTTTCATACCACAACTCAGGATAGTAAGCTAAAGTGAGTAAAATCACTGCTTCTCGCAAAGGAATAGATTGCGAAGAATTTCGTACTATTTCAGAATTTGCTAACAGAGAAAAGGATTGATCTTTAAAGATCCTATTTGGTGAAGATTGATCATATCGCCCTTCCCCCCTTTTTTTCGAAAAAGAGGGACGAAAAAAATCAAAAAGGCGTTTTTTTACATCTTGCAAATAATAACGACGGACATCTTCATCCTTAATCGTAAAAATTTGTTGTTTTAGTTGTTTTTCTAGCGCTGCTCGTGTCTCTGGAGTTTCAAAATGCTTTCCATAGGTAGCACGCCACCATAAAAGCTCACTCAAAGGAATTTCTTTTTGCAAAAAAGAAGAAAAAAGTTGTGCTCCACCAGCACAAACAATTTCATCAGGATCTTTTCCTTGTGGCAACAAAACAAAGCGTACACAAACCCCAGCCTTTAAAAGAGGCAACACACGATCAGCAACACGAAAAGCAGCGTTTAAACCAGCAGCATCACCATCAAAACACAAAATGGGCTCCTTCCCCATCTGCCATAAAAGCTCAATTTGCGCTTCCGTTAATGCTGTCCCTAAGGGTGCTACGACTCCTTCAAAACCAGCTTTAGTCAATGCAATGACATCCATATACCCCTCAACAACAAGGAGTGAATGATTTTTTTCATCCCCAACAAAGCGACTGTTTTTGCGAGCCGCTACCGCGTTATAAAGTATATTTCCTTTATGAAACAGCACTGTTTCAGGGCTATTGAGATATTTTGCTCGTGTCTCTGTCTCTAATGCACGCCCTCCGAAAGCCACCACACGTCCGCGCAAATCTTCGATAGGAAACATAATACGATTTCTAAATCGGTCATAAGAATCCGCACTCCCCTCATGCACTGTGAGAAGTCCACATTCTTCCATTTGCTTTATTGAAATGCCCCGTGCACTCAAAGCTTCTTTCAAAGCTGTACGCCTTACCGGTGCAAAACCAATGCGGAAACGCTCTACGAGCTCTGGTGTCACACCACGTGCATCCAGATAACGACGTGCTTGCGCACCTCCTTTATAGCGTAAATTATATTGAAAAAAATCTGTAGCAATTTTCATCACATCATAAAGCTCAGCTTTTTCCAGTTGACGTTTATGACTTTGTGAATCCCAAATAGGGAGTTTCATTCCCGCAAAATCAGCCAAACGCTCTACACTTTCTGAAAAGTGCAATCCATCAAGCTCACACAAAAAGGTAAAAATATCCCCACTTACACCACAACCAAAACAATAATAGCGCCCTTTATGATCATCACAATGAAAACTTGGCGTTTTTTCACCATGAAATGGACAACAACACCAAAAGTCTCCCCGTGAAGGCTTACTTTTTCGAGGATCAAAATCCACCCGTTGACCAATCACTGTTGAAATTGGGAGTCTCGTACGCAGTTCATTAAGGAAATCGGGCGGGAAACGCATTATCTCTCACAAAGTTTGAAAATTCTTTTTTGCATATTTAACGACTTTAGAGCATAATTCCAATACTTCCTCTTAAGCAGTTGTAAAATTTTAAACTCTTAACTGCATATAATTTCAGAAATGGAGAGTAGAAAAGTGATCGAATTTATTGTTCAATATCCGTGGTTAGAGGCTATTTCTTGGCTTGTTATTCTTACTATATTTGCCCTTTTAGTCAACTTTCTAGGACGAAAATTACTTATTCACGGAGCAAAAAAACTCTCTTCTTTTCTCCCCAAAAATACAACGGTGGATATTAATAATGCTATTCAATACATAGCGGATATCATTTCAGCCTTTATTATTTCAGTTGGTGTTAATTTTATACCAACATTGCCCAATGCATTCAGTACTGTCATCGGTAATGTTGCTAACGCCTTCATTATCTTTTTTGTTGTTCTGACAATTTCTGCCTGTCTGAATGTCATTAATATCCTCTACGAACAACGACCAACAGCACGGTTAAAACCAATAAAAGGTTATATTCAAATTGCTAAAATTGCACTTTTTGCTGTTGCGACAGTTTTAATGGTCGCTACATTGATTGACCGCTCCCCTCTTATTCTCTTCTCCGGTCTTGGTGCAATGGCCGCGGTTCTCATGTTAATTTTTCAAGATACGCTTCTTTCTCTCGTTGCCGGTATTCAAATTTCATCCACTGATATGGTTCGCGTTGGTGATTGGATTGAAATCCCCAATCTCGGCGCCGATGGTGATGTTATTGAAATTGCCCTGCATACTGTTAAAGTTCAAAATTTCGACAACACCATCACCTCAGTTCCTATCCGTAAACTTGTAACCGACCCTTTTAAAAATTGGCGTGGAATGCAAGAATCGGGTGGAAGACGCATCAAACGCTCCCTTTTTATTGATCAATCAAGTATCCATTTTCTCACAGAAGAAGAACAAAAATATCTTTCCCGATTTAATTTATTAGAAAATTATTTCACACAAAAAGTAGCAGAAATTGACCAATGGAACGCTCAATTAGATAAAAATCATGATGTCTTAGCCAATACGCGCCGTTTAACCAACATTGGAACTTTTCGCGCTTATGTTTTTGCTTATCTACAACAGCATATAAACATCAACCCTAATATGACCTTTATGGCACGGCAATTACCTCCTACAGAAAATGGTTTACCCTTGGAAATTTATTGCTTTACGAACACCACCGTTTGGATAGACTACGAACAAATTCAAGGTGATATTTTTGATCACCTTTATTCCATTCTTCCTTGTTTTGGTCTAAAGGTTTTTCAAAATCCAAGCGGTTATGATTTTAATCAAGTATTAAAAGCAAAAGCGAAATAAAAACGATAAACTTTAATTTATCAATTTTGAGGCAAACATACTCATAACAACAGAGAAAGAATAAAGTATCATGAATGGTTCATTGGTACTCCTTCATCTTGCCGGCGCTATTTCTTTACTTCTCTGGGCCACACGCATGGTGCGCACAGGAATTGAACGCGCCTATGGTGACAGACTTAAATATAAAATGTGCCACGTCATTTCAAAACCATTGTTTGCGGTAAGTTTTGGGCTTTTTACAGCAATGATTTTACAAAGCTCTACAGCAATAACGCTCCTTGTTGGTTCTTTCGTTGAATCTGGTTTTGTCTCTGGAGTAGCGGGGCTTATGGCTGTACGCGGAGGAGAATTAGGATCAGCGATCGTTGTTAAAATTCTCACCTATGATCTCACACTTGTTGTGCCCCTTTGTCTTTTAATTGGCACTTGTATCTTCATGACAACAGAAAAACGTGAGTGGCGTCAAATAGGACGTATTGTCATCGGTATTGGTCTTTTGATTTTATCTTTAGAGATGATAAGTACAGCGACAGAACCTTTACGTGAAAGCGAAATTTTGCCTAGCATCATTCGTTATCTTTCAACGGATCCTGTTTCCACTTTTTTGTTGGCTGCTGGCTTAACCTACCTCTTACATTCATCCATTGCAGGAATCATTTTGCTGGTCAATTTTGCCAACTACGATCTTATCCATACGCAACTCTGTGTTGTCATGGTTCTTGGTGTCAACTTTGGCTCTTCTCTTATAGCACCACTTTTAACGCGCAACGCCTCTCCTAATACCCGCCTCGTTCCCTTAGGAAACTTACTCATGCGTGGGGCCGGTTCAATCCTTGTACTTACCTTATTTCTCTCCTTTCGCCCTCCTATCACATGGCTTGGCAATAACGCCCCTACTCAAGTGATCAACGCTCACATTATTTTTAATGTTTTCATTCTCCTTGCTGGAATACCGCTTTCAAAATGGGTTTTAAAATTAACCACTCAAATTGTTCATATAAGTGCAAAAAAAACGCAAACCGACAAAACGCTCAATTTATCGGATCAAACAGCTCTTGATGACAGTGTTCTTGAACGACCCTCTCTCGCTCTCTCGAATGTCATGCGTGAAGTCATTCATATTTGTGATCTTGTGGACATCATGCTAGAAAAAATCATGGGACTTTATGAAAATCCTGATCCCAATATTATTCGTGAACTCAACCAACTCAACACCATATTGGACAAAAAACATATCGCCATCAAACTTTATCTTGCACGATTAGCGGGACAAAAATTATCTGACGAAGAAGCTCTTCAAACGCAAGAACTTCTAGGCGCCTGTATAAAATTAGACCAAGCAGGCGATATCATTATTCATAATATGCTGATGCTGGTTAAAAAGAAACAACAAAAAGGTTTACAGTTCAGCAGTGAGGGCTGGAATGATCTCCTTCGTTTCCACGCCATTGTACTAGCCAACGCGCATATAGCATTTAACGTTCTCGTCTCACGCGATACACACACTGCACACCTATTGGTACAAAAAAAAGATCAACTACGAAACTTAGAAAAAGAGATGAGTTTAAAACATTTTAAACGTTTGCGTGAAGGGGATCTCAAAAATGTAGAATCATCCAGTCTTCATCTCGACACTGTCCGCGACCTTAAACAAATCAACTCTCTTTTGACCTCAATGATCTACCCCATTTTAGAAGAACAGGGACTTCTTCAAAGTTCTCGCCTACGCAACCCTGCTGAAGAACAAACAGAAAAACCTTAAACTTTTAAATAACTTGAATAAGAAATACATCACATCGATTACTCGATTTGGAATATGGTCAAGATATTGATTTAATCAAAATATTTTATTATTTGACAATTTAAATGAGTTTTCTGCATCGTAAATTTCTTTCATTTAAAATCTATTCATGATGAATTACTCAAAGTCATTTGCTTGCACATTATAAACAAAGCAGCATGTAGAATAGAATTCTTGAAGAAAGACGTAAAAATGCCTAATCATCTCAAAGCCAAGACTGTTAAACACATAAAGAGAAAGTCAAGAGTATGATGGTTCCAACCTAAACTCGCCTTGTAAAAAGGAACTGCCCCGCAGTAGCAGCAAAAACAGAAATACTCTATAAGGAATGCAAAACCCCACAAAAATGCAACGTTTATATCAAGATTGGTAGAGGCTCAACCTATACAGCCATTCTATAACGTGTCAACAAAACAGTTTTAATTTCATTTCAAACATCATTGATATCAATTGGCAAGCTCCAGACTTTTAAATGTCCATTTTACTTATTTCTTTAATCACAAATCACAATTGCTTTTTAAACTTAAGAGAGAGATTAAAAAGCTTATAAATAAACTTTATGATTTCTTAAAACATTTTCACTAATATTTTCTTCTTTTATTCATGTTTCTCAAATAATTAATTTATTTATAAATTAAAATGTGATATATACTCATGCTTGTTAAGTATTGTTATTATATAAATGTGAATGTTATTTAAATATAAAGGAAAATAATAAGTAAAATTTCTAACAAAAATATCCTTTCCACTGGATAAAAAAGGGATAAATCTTGATTTTTATAAAGTTTACTCTAGTTACAATTTAAGTTCAGGCAAAGGAGGGTATCATGGAAGATGCAAACATCGGTTGGATTGCAGCTATTATTATCGGCGGAATTGCAGGTTGGGCTGCCCAGTATATTATGAAAAGCCAAACAGGAATATTGTTAAATATTATCTTAGGGATTATTGGCGCTGCGCTAGCAAGCTTTCTTTTTAGTCTTTTAGGTGTAAGTTTTGCTGGTTGGCTTGGCTATCTTATTTCAGGTTTTATAGGAGCCTGCATTCTTATATGGGTAGGACAAAAAATTCGATCATAGAGCGTTTATTTTTTTTACACCTTTTGGGATTTAATAAAAAACTGGGAAACAACTAGAAAAGTTTGAAATATTTCCCTGGAGCTCGTTGTCACCAGTTTTGATATGATGGTGAGATGCTTAAGCTGCGATTTTGGGTATACACCATCACCGTATTTTAAAACGAAATGCAGTAAAGATCTTTATAACGCACCATTTCATACCTATATAAAGTTACGCATATCAGGAAAGATATGTTGCGTTATTTTAACGAAATACGAACTTATTTTCGTACCGTACGCGCAAATCTAGCTCATCTCACTGTAATAACAATCCGTAAGGTTACAAAAATCACTAACGATGATTAAAGATTCTACCGCATAGCACTTAACGCCTATACACTTCATCAACAATACCTTTTTACCGAAAAACTCGAAGAGCTCTTTTGCGCTCTTAAGAAATAAACAGAGAAGGTAAGCAAAAAATGATAAAGAGATTTTTTCTAATCTATGAAATAAAATAGATATATTATAAATACATATTAATATAAATTTATTATAAAAGACTAAACACTCTTTAATATGAAGTAATTTATTACAATTTAAATAATATAATCTATTTTTAAGTTTTCAAAAATATATGCCTTACTATAAAATTATTGACTATAAAGAATACGATCTCCTTTACATCTCAATTCAAAAGGGTTGAATATCTCTTCAATTTCTAAAGTATAAAATAAAGTTTTATTTCTCTTTAAATTTTCTCTTTATATCATCTTACATAGATGACTTTTTATATGCGTTACAAACGAATTTTAAAGCACAAAACATTTTTCCCATTGCTCATGCGATAAAGAAATTTCCCTAACGCATTGTGAAAGCGCCTTGGATAAAACATAATACCTTATTTTGCTTTTTTAATGAAAATAATCCTATAATATATAATTCCCGCATATCTTCTTTTAAAGACCTTTTCTTTCGACTTTCCCTTTGATATCTTCCTGTTAAAATCTTGCTGCTTTTATACTCCTTGTATTACAATAGAGCTATCTACTTAACCCAACATAACATATGGAATAAGACTTTAGCTGTGGAGTAAAACGATGTCTGATCTTGAAGATTCCATCTTACCGCCTCTAAAGTGGCTCTCTAATCAAAATCCTCCAATACCAGAAAACATTCGCAATTGGCTCATGGAATCTGGCTCTATGACGCTTCGATTAAAGAAATATTGTACCTGCCTCCAAATTCAACCACAACGCGAATGTTTTATTACGCGAGATAAATTAACAGACGAAGCAGAGCATCTCCCCGAAAGTGCGCGTTATTGGCTACGTGAAATCATATTGATGGGAGATAATAAACCTTGGCTCCTTGGACGCACTGTAATTCCACAAGAAACCCTCCTACACAATCAAGCCTTGATGCATTTGGGAACTGTACCTCTAGGACATTATTTATTTAACCATGACCAATTAACCCGCGATTACATTCATATTGGTCAACAAGATGTGCTATGGGCACGCCGTTCCCGTTTGCGGTTAACGGGTAAGCCATTGTTGCTAACTGAACTATTTTTAACAGATTCACCGCTGTATCCCCACCAATAAAGGTTACTCATTTTATTCTGCATAATTTATAGATTTTATATAGCTTATAAGGGATTTAATCAGAGAAAAGAATTTCAAAATCATCTCAAAACACATTACAAACAAAGAGTTATTTTCAAAATATCTTTTCATTTCATCAACTCAGCTTAAAAATGTCTTCTATAGAAAAAATGTTTAACGTTCTAATTTTCTTATCATTAAAACCAGCGCTTGAATTAAGAAGATATACATCATATTGATAAATATCATCTACATTTAAATTTCTTGCCGAATAATCAGCACTCTAAAAAATACGGCAACTCTTTATCAAAAAAATGCTTTGAAACAGCAAAAAAGACAACAACACACTCCCCAAAATTGGAAATCTGTATCAATTAGCTTAATCATCCTATTTTAAAATTTTTAATAGTGCAGACAATAGATCTTTTTTTTAAAAGTAGAAACTCTATAATTTTTTTGTTTTGTTAATGATCTAACAGCTTTGAAGAACAGTAAAATATAATACATAAAAGATGTTTTTATTGCTCTATGAGCTCCAAAAAAGATTCGTTTATTTCAAAAAAATATTTTTTTGATAATAGTATGTATGTAAAAGATAAATGACATTTATCAACATCCTACTGACTTACAAAGGCGAAGCACAATAAAAAATATTTTCCAATCCCCTTGAATTAATAAGATCTATTGCAATTTTTTACGAAGACTATTGCACACTTTAGAAAAATTCATTTGCCCTGCATACCGTTCCTTAAGCCATGCCATCACCTTACCGATATCGCGTAATTTTTCAGCTTTTGTTTGTACCAAAGCTTCACAAAGGACCTGTTCTACTTCCATCTCCTTAAGTTGATAGGGAAGAAACTCACGAATAACTTCTATTTCTGCTTGTCCTCTCTCTGCCAATTCCAAGCAACCAGACTCTTTATGGACTCGCATCAATTCTTCACGCTGTTGAAGCATTTTAGTGAAAACAGACTGTATCTGCTGATCATCCACTTCTAACTTCCCTTGATCATAATAAAGAATATCACGATCCCTAACTGCAGCATTCATTAAACGGAGTGTAGCAAGACGCGCACTATCTTGCGCTTTCAAAGCAGCCCTAAGAGCCCCATCAATCTGGTTACGCAACATAAATTTATCCAATTTTGTTCAAGAAGAAAGCGCCTTTTAACCAATCTTTATCCATCTTGCAATGGAGGATAAAAAAATAATTAAGGACTCGATCTTCGAAAAGCTAAAACAAGACTTTACCTCTTCATGGAATGTACTTATACTGCCTATTTCAAGCGAAACATTACCAGAATAATATACACAGCATCTGTTAAAGGTATGATTTTTGTGTAAAGTTGATCATTATACCTTTCAGAGAATAAATTGTGGATACATACTATGATACAAACGACTTCACCCAGCCACCCTTGGAGTATCAAAAAACCTACAGCCCTCTTAGTCTTAGCTGATGGAACCGTTATTGAAGGCAAAGGAGCAGGTGCTACAGGTATTGCTGAAGCTGAAGTGTGTTTTAACACCGCCATCACAGGCTATGAAGAAATCCTCACAGACCCGTCATACACACAACAAATCGTTAATTTTACTTTTCCTCATATAGGAAATGTAGGGGCAAATAGTGAAGATATTGAAGCTCTCTCTCCTCTCGATTGTCATGGTGCTGTTGGCGCTATTTTCAAGGCAGACATTACACATCCCTCAAATTATCGTGCCAATGAAAATCTTCATCAATGGCTTAAAACGCATAAAATTATTGCACTTTGTGGTATTGATACACGTGCGCTCACAATTCTTATTCGTGAAAAAGGTGCGCAAAATGCTGTCATTGCACATGATTCTAATGGAAATTTTGATATTCCTTCTTTAAAGAAACGTGCGCAAAAATGGCACGGTCTCGTCAATCTTGACCTTACGAAAGACGTGACATCTCAATCATCAATGCAATGGGATGAAAAACCATGGAGCTGGAACAAAGGATACGGTACAAACAATGTGCACAATCTTCATATCATTGCAATTGACTATGGTATTAAACGCAATATTCTTCGCCTTATGGCAACACAAAAAGCACGCGTTACTGTTGTACCTGCCCACACAACTGCAAAAGAAATTCTAGCAATGAACCCTGATGGCGTTTTTCTTTCTAATGGACCAGGGGACCCCGCAGCTACGGCTCAATATGCCGTTCCAACGATCAAAACATTAATTGATCATAATTTACCAATTTTTGGAATATGTCTTGGTCACCAACTTCTTGCTCTTACGGTTGGTGCAAAAACCGTGAAAATGCACCAAGGACATCATGGTGCCAACCACCCAGTTAAAGACCTCAACACTGGAAAAGTTGAGATTGTATCGATGAATCACGGTTTCGCCGTAGATTCTGCCTCTTTACCACAACATGTACAAGAAACACATATTTCTCTCTTTGATGGTTCAAACTGTGGTATTCGAATCATTGGAAAACCAGTTTTTTCTGTTCAATATCACCCCGAAGCTTCTCCTGGACCACAAGATAGCCACTACCTCTTTCAGCATTTCTGTGATCTCATTATGAATTATAAAAAAATATCTTAAAATAAAAT
>NZ_JBHIMK010000469.1:0-913 GCF_042194085.1 Bartonella sp. MU70NMGDW | reverse complement strand
GAACGGCGTAAAGAAACACCAGCAATGGCTAGAAACTTTCTGAAAGCCCTTAATGGACTTTTTAATTGGGCAATTGATCAAGGTCTTTTGGAAAATAATCCAACTTTAGGCGTCAAAAAAACCTCCTCTTAAAAATAAAAGCGGCTTTCCTGTTTGGACAGAAGAAGATGTTGAGAAATATTATCACAAATGGCATCATGGTACCCATGAACGTGTCTGGATTGATGTTCTTTTATATACGGGCTTGCGTCGTGGTGATGCGGTACGAATTGGCTGGAAAGATGTCAAAGATAATATCATTCATCTCAAGACAGAGAAAAGTAAATTCCAAACAGATGTTTTTCTACCCATTTTGCCTGAATTAGCAGAAACTCTAAAAATTGGTCCTATTGGAAATGAAACATTCATTTGCGGAAAAAACGGAAATAAACTCGTAAAAGAAAGTTTTGGAAACTTATTTCGTGAAGCGTGTAATGCGGCGGGAATCAAAAAATCAGCACATGGCTTAAGAAAATTAGCAGCAACACGCGCCGCTAATTCTGGTGCAACAGTATCACAACTCAAGGCAATTTTTGGATGGACTGACGACAACATGGCATCTCTTTATACAAAAAGCGCAGATCGCAAAAGGCTAGCTATAGAAGCGATAAAAAAGCTCCAAAAAAATGAGGGATAGTGCTATAAAAAACATTAATGGAATCAATAATGATAAATTTCCCCCATATCGCAATAACTCATTTATTTTATTTAAAATTATTGAATCTCTGGGGGCACCATTTTATTTCTTAAACATATTGAAATATATAGATTTTTTCTTTAAATAGCCATTTTCAGACCACCTTTTAGACCACCTTCTACAGTTTATATAATTTTACCTAATTTGTTCTTATTTGCTCCTTATTTTTCTTTGGAG
>NZ_JBHIMK010000468.1:0-915 GCF_042194085.1 Bartonella sp. MU70NMGDW | reverse complement strand
AAATGACGTAAAGCAGCACCGTGAAACCTGCTCCAGTGCATGCCATTACGCCAATTGTTTGCTCCGTACTTCTTTGCTCCAAACTCTAAAACTTTACCGATTTCAATCAGTGCCAACGGCGGGATTAGTTCAACACGCGCCTTACCAGCATCATCCTTATGCGCTTCGTTTGTGCTATGTGAACGCATATAAACTCTGTCGTCATCGCCAAATTCTTCAGTGCCACAAACATCTGCATTGCCATAAATCGCGGCGTCACCATATACCTTCACTGCATTAGAAACTCTTGCCATGTCAAAAACACGAGCATCTTCCAAAACACAAGCACCGCCAAAAACCCGTGCATCGCCAGAAACCTCAGCACCACCATAAACCCAAGCATTGTCATAAACCTTGGCATTCCCATAAACCTCAGCACCGCCAAAAACCTTAGCACTATCATAAACTTCGGCATATCCATGAACCTTGGCATATTCATAGACCCTAGCATTGCCATAAACACGGGCATCGCCAGAAACATGAGAAAAACCAAGAACATTGGCATCACCAAAAACCTTGGCATTGTCATAAACCTTGGCATTGTTCCCAACCCAACAATTACCATCATGGGATAGGTTGCCTTCTTTTTCTATCCAACCACCTAATTCGCCAGCCTTAACATCTCCAAAGCTTCTCAATGCTTCTATGAGATGAAGGGTTCTGCCATCAAACTCAATTGTTTCATCAGTAAGTTCGTATTTCTTTTCTACAGCCATCATCATCTCCTTAATGCTGTAAAGTTTCTCCGGTGTGATCAACACTGCAACTCTTGCAAATTTTCGACAATGGGGGGTGTTGCTCTTGCATTAATCTCTGCAAGCGCTCGGGATAAAAAAAATCTTCTGGACGCAAATCTATCCCATGATCACGTGCGTA
>NZ_JBHIMK010000467.1:0-916 GCF_042194085.1 Bartonella sp. MU70NMGDW | reverse complement strand
ATGCCTCCATATCAAAATATTTAAATACATTTTGAAAAAAACGCCTTGACATAGGTTTTTTTTTTCGGGGTATGGTGCAGTGATAATTGTATTTTATGCACAAGTCAATTAAAATTTTGCATAAAACGCAAAAATAAATCTTAAAATATATAATTAAATTATGCGCTATCCACAATTTGGGAGATGTTTATGAGCGATATAGATAAAAAAATAGAATCTGTTTTTTCATTATTCAATGAAAAAGAGCAGTTAATTATTACTTATTTTGTTTTTAATTTTTTTAATAATTCAAGAAAATCAAGCACCGCTTCTTTGTCAACTGGATCAAGTGATGCACATATTTTCATAAAATCTAAGTCTACTTCTTTGTAAAAACTGGGGGGAGGTTCGTTAAAAAATTCAGAAATCTTTACTAGTTCATCTATGGTTATATCTCGCGTTTTACCATTTTGATAGGTATTAAGCATGCGATTCACTGCTGATGGGTGTAGTTCTAAATGTGATGCTAATAATGTTTGTGCGCCGTGTCCTCGTTCGTTAAGACGCTCTTTAATCCATAGCTTAAGTTTGGACTGAATATCTTGTTCCATGGTTCGTATAATCCTTGAAAATATATTTTTATGCAAATGTGCAAAAATGATAAAAAAGCATAATTTCGTTGACTTGTGCATAAAACGCAATTATTTATTGCGCTGTTATGGAGATTACATATGCCTTCGAGATTAATTATAAAATATTTAGGTGGTTTCAAAACTGTAGCAACCATAGTGCAAAGAGATGTGTCATCTGTTTATAGATGGCGTGACATGCCAGCAAAACACCAGCAAAAAATTTTAGATTACGCACGTGATCATGGGATAGATTTGCGTCCAGAAGATTTTTTTTATCCCGAGCGCTTGCAGAGATTAATGCAAGA
>NZ_JBHIMK010000466.1:0-918 GCF_042194085.1 Bartonella sp. MU70NMGDW | reverse complement strand
AAAACAGATCTTCTTGTTGCAGGACCTGGAGCGGGCTCCAAATTGGCTAAAGCTGAAGAATTAGGTGTTGAGGTTATCGATGAAGAGGCTTGGCTACAGCTGATTGAGAAACATAATGTTTAAAGGGTGTTTCCCAGAAGATCGTATACTGTTGATATGATTATCTTTCTTACATTTTTTGGGGGGATGAAATCAAAAAGGGGATAATAGGGGCTGTTTTTTGCAAAAATAGAGCGCCATATATTTTGATATTTATTAAGTTATTAAAATAATTAACGTTGAACTTAAATATTAAACTTAAACTATTATGATGAAAAATATACAAGGTTATTATTAGTAAAATTTATAAATTATCATTGTAAAGCAAGGTAAAAATTGTAAATAAATATGCAGAATTTTTGAATCTAAACGGCGTAATAAGTTGGTTATAATAGGCGTTTTAGAAATGCGACGCGGAGGATTACAAAATATAATGAAAATTTCTATATAGCAGAATAAGGCTATAACTCATGTGGAAATGGTGGAGGATAGTTGATAAGCATTACCTTTTGCAAGTGTATCCCGTTCTGTTTCAGTTTGGGAAGAGCTTTTGTCGTATCGGCAAAAAAACTTGAAGTATTTTATAGAAGCATTTTTTGTGTTTGCTGATGGTAAATACACATTTCTCTCTTTAAAAGAGAAGAGTGTGGTGTTTTTGTAAGAATCGTTGGAAGATATTTGTGTTGCTTCATTTAAAGGGGCATTGTTGCTTCTTTTGCCCATTTTTTATCTTCTTCATTTAAGTAAGGTGCATTCATCTGATAAACGTGCGCATGGTAATCATTGAGCCATTGCCGTTCTTCTTGTGTCAAAAGCTCTTGGAGAATGAGTTTTTGATCAATAGGGCAAAGTGTAAGCGTTTCAAACGAAAGCATTTAT
>NZ_JBHIMK010000465.1:0-925 GCF_042194085.1 Bartonella sp. MU70NMGDW | reverse complement strand
GGCTATAGCTCAGCTGGGAGAGCGCTTGCATGGCATGCAAGAGGTCAGCGGTTCGATCCCGCTTAGCTCCACCAAAATGACCAACCATTCTATCAAAGGAATCAATTATAATAAAGGATGTTTGCATCAATTTGAAAGGTTTATGTGCTATTTAATTATCATTCCAATAGCGCCTGTTCCTTGCGTTTTAATGATATTATAATACATTTTTAATCATTTGTTGGATTATAAAATTTTACTGTCGTAACCGTGAAAGTAGATAATTTTTTTATACTTTGCACAGAAATAGAAAATGAGCTGTTTAATTTACGCCTTGTCTTAAAGGACAAAATTTGAATTCCCTTTACCACAATATTTCCACAAAATCATAATATGTTGGTTACCGATATCTTTTTAAAAGGTACGAAGTACTTAAACAGAGAGTAGAGAATAAAATATTTAAATATACGTCTCAATTACTGCGAATCAGAACTTTTTTCGAGTATTTTTAGCCTAATCAGATGTTCTGCCAATTAAAAATTACCTACCTTGAGTAGCATCTACCTGCTCAATACTAAGGTATATTAATGCTTAAATAATATATTGAATCAATTAATTTTTTCCTTGCACGTCACAAGCAAGGTTGAGGAGTGAGAGCAAAGTGGCGCCACCATTATACGTGCTAATTCCCAATGTTGGCGATAATTCTTACATTTGAGAATATTTATGAGAAACATTTTTAGTCTTTTCTTCATAGTTTTTATCCACATGCCAATTGCGCTTGTTATGTGCAAGCCAATGGTTTTTATTGATTCAACCTCAAAAGATCTGAAACGATAAAACCCTACGCCATTCGAGATTCTTACTTTAATATGATGCTCGAATTGCATTTTTTTGATTGCTATTTTATACGCTTAACAAAGAAAATATTCATGTAATAATCAGC
>NZ_JBHIMK010000464.1:0-925 GCF_042194085.1 Bartonella sp. MU70NMGDW | reverse complement strand
ATTAAAGAAGCAAATAGCTTTGCAGTTCTTTATGATAAAAATGCAGATGGTACCATTAATTATAATAGTGTGACTTTGGGGGGTAATAAGACTACAGCACAAGTTGCTCTCCATAATGTACAAGCTGGTACAATTGCAGAAGGGTCGAATGATGCAATCAATGGTAGCCAGATTAATAAAATATCCGGAGATATTGCAAACTATTTTGGTGGTGATGCGTCATTCAAGAATGGTACCTTTAAAGGACCACAGTATAATTTATCTACTGTTTCTGCGGATGGTTCTGTAGAACAGAAAATCTTCGATAATGTTGGTGAGGCTTTGACAGGACTTGATGCAAATGTAAAGAATGTGAATAGTCGCTTAACATATGTAGTCAATGACTTTACTCAGAAAATTGATGGTGTTTCTAAAGATTCCCTCTTGTGGAGCGAAAATGAACAAGCATTTGTTGCTCTTCATGAAGCAAATGGAGAGAAGACAGACAGCAAAATCACATTTTTGAAGAATGGAGACATTTCTGCTAATTCAACGGATGCTGTAAATGGTTCTCAGCTCTTTGCTACTGATCAGAATGTTACCACTGTTACGAATAATCTGACAACAATTGCTAAAAATATATCAAGTTATTTTGGTGGTGGTGCAGATGTGTCTAACGGTAAGGCTCCCACCTACACTATTCAGGGCAAACCACATAATGATTTTGAATCTGCTTTTAGTACTGTTGATAATTCTATCACGAATATCCAAAATCAGATTACGAATGCGACGAAAAATAGCCTTGTGAAGCAAGAAGAAAATGAAGGTACTATCACTGTTGGTAAGGCAACAGGTGGAACTAAAATAAATGTTGCGAACAAATCAGGTGGTGCTCGTACAATTTCCGGTGTGAAGGCAGCGGTTAATAATGATGAAGCTGTTAATA
>NZ_JBHIMK010000463.1:0-926 GCF_042194085.1 Bartonella sp. MU70NMGDW | reverse complement strand
GGCTATAGCTCAGCTGGGAGAGCGCTTGCATGGCATGCAAGAGGTCAGCGGTTCGATCCCGCTTAGCTCCACCAAAAGGACCCGCTATCCTATCAAGGGTTAATTATAATAGGGAATGTGTGCATCAATTTAAAAGTTTTATGTGTTATTTAATCATCATTCCAATAGCGCCTGTTCCTTGCATTTTTATGATATTATAACACATTTTTAATCATTTGTTGGATTATAAAATTTTACTGTCGTAACCATGAAATTAGATAATTTTTTATGCTTTGCACAGAAACAGAAAATGAGCTGTTTAACTTACGCCTTATTTTAAAGAACAAAATTTGAATTCTCTTTATCACAATATTCCACAAAATCATAATATGTTGGTTATCTATATCTTTTTAAAAGGTACGAAGTATCTAAACGAAGATGAGAGAATAAAATATTAAAATGTACTTTTCAATTATTGCGAATCAGAACTTTTTTCGAGTATTTTTAGCCTGATCAGATGTCTTGCCAATTTAAAAATTGCCCACCTTGAGTAGCATCTACCTGCTCAATATTAAGGTATATTCACGCTTAAATAACATATTGAATCAATTAATTTTGTTTTTTTGCCCGTCACAAGAAAGGTTGAGTTGTGAAAGCAAAGTGGCGCTATCATTATATGTGCTAATTCCCAATGTTGCCAATAACTCTTACTTTTGAGAATGTTCATAAGAAACATTTTTAGTCTTTTCTTTCACAATTTTTATCCACATGCCAATTACGCTTATTATGTGCAAACCAATTGTTTTTATTGATTTAACCTCAAGAGATCTGAAATGATAAAACCCTACGCCATTCGAGATTCTTACTTTGAATATGATGCTCGAATTGCATTTTTTTGATTGCTATTTTATACGCTTAACAAAGAAAATATTCATGTAATAATCAGC
>NZ_JBHIMK010000462.1:0-927 GCF_042194085.1 Bartonella sp. MU70NMGDW | reverse complement strand
CTGGATAAGGAAGAGCAGTTTAATCTTTTTATGACAGCTGGTTCACTTATGGGAGTATATTTTAATTTTATAGAAACTGCCCATCAATGGTTTATAACACAAGGGTTAAAAAAACAGCAATCAACAGAATTCCTTACCATGATGTTTGGAAATCTTACGGATGAAATGCGTAAAATGATAGCAACGGATCATTCTGTATCTCTCGATTTTGCAGTGCTTGAAAAAGAGTTTTCAACGAAAGGTGGAACAAATGAATTTTTGTCAAATTACTTTTCTCAACAAGGGGGAAAGAATGCTTTAACAACGGCTCTTGAAGCTACTTTGCAAAAAATAAATGCTTCTAAAAAGACTTGACCAATATTTTTATCACCTTAATAAAAAAGAGCTAAATGTTTAAGATTTATATCAAGGAAACTCATATCAAAAAATGCTTTTTACACCTGAATAAGATACCATTTTATGAAAAATAATTGATTTTTAAAATATTTTTTACAACCTTTTACAATTTTTCTAAATTATTTTTATTTTCTATCTTCTTCTTTTTGCCTCAAGTCCAATATTTTTTCTACCTCACTGCTCTAGCTCTTCAATTTGATTTCCCTTCAGGGTTATCCAAACGCATGAATAATTTTTTGTTTATTTAACCTATGTACTCCATTCACACATTAAAACTTCCCCTTACAAAGAAGAAACTATTTTTATGTCTTTCATGATTGTGTTTTAATAAACTCTCTTAAACAAACACCCATTCAAAAGAGTTGATTTTTTATTTGATCAACAATTTTACGATATAGTTTAGCATGCTCTTCACTAGACTTAGCAACAAAAATAGGGATCCCCTCATCTGAAGAAAATCGTAAAGCTGCATCAAGCGGTATTTCCGCTAAGAAAGGGACTTCTCGACGTTCCGCTTCTGCCCGTGCACCA
>NZ_JBHIMK010000461.1:0-927 GCF_042194085.1 Bartonella sp. MU70NMGDW | reverse complement strand
CATCCTCTTAATGGGTTATTTAAATGCAAGAATAGATGCAATATGAGGGTAGGGGAATATAGTTATGATGCTCGTTTGAAAAGAAGCATTAAATTATCGCTTCATAAAAATAAAGGCTATGAATAAGCGCTTTTGCTCACAATAGTTTGTTTAAATAAAAAGAAAAAATATTTGCTGAATCGACCAATATTCAATCATAGGGCAAAATTCAAAAAAGTGGATTAAAATTGTATAAAGTGGTATGGTGATCTTATTTAAATTTTATTGTGTTCTATTGGCTTGATCTATTTAAAATTTTAGATTTATTAATATCTCGTATTTAAAGAAACCTCTCTTAATACCCTCAAGCTCATTGAGTGATGGGTTCTGTGATGGCATATGTAAAATACTTTGCGAATAGGATCATATAAAAACCATTGATTATTATCATTTTCATAAAATAAAAAGTGCAAGTTTATTTGAATAAAAGGAGCAAAACAACGCTCTCATAATGTTTTTTAGTTTTTTATGTTCTCTTTCAAAACTAGGATTGATATAAAATTTGGAGCCGGAAAATAAGATGGTGTCAGTTTACGCCTTTTATTAAGTGTAAAAAAGGCTATTCTATGAGTTTTATATTATTCATGGGAGCTGTCGTGAAGTCGGTTTAGGTGCTCAGAATATCTTTTTAAGAAAGCATGTAAATTGAAAAATACGTTATTTATACAATAAAATTTATACGATAATTTGTGATAGATTTTTTTTAGTATCTTGACGAATAAATTCGGGAACAATATGATGCACACGGTTTTATGAAATGCATTCTTACTTTGCTTTTAATTAAGGAGCCAATGATGGCGGTGGGCGAGAGACCCGTTATAAGCCGTAAGGAGGCTGAAGAGGAAAAGCAAGGAGAATGTCTTCATTCAGAGGATTTGGAATGTCGTA
>NZ_JBHIMK010000460.1:0-930 GCF_042194085.1 Bartonella sp. MU70NMGDW | reverse complement strand
CCAGCGGGCTTATTTTGGCCAAGTGAAGATGATCTATATAGACCCGCCCTATAATACGGGGAATGATTTTATCTATGGTGATGATTTTAAAGACCCGCTTGCGCGCTATAAAGAAGTGACGAGCCAAACGACAAAATCGAATCCTGAGACAATGGGGCGGTTTCACACTGCGTGGCTCAATATGATCTATCCGCGCTTGCGTTTGGCACAGACTTTATTGCGTGACGATGGGGTGATTTTTATCTCAATAGATGATCATGAAGTTCATAATTTGCGCAAAGTATGTGATGAAGTGTTTGGCGAAGAGAATTTTGTTGCGCAGCTGGTGTGGAGGAAACGCACTGGTGCTAATGATGCGCAAAACAATGTAAGTACAGACCATGATTACATTTTGTGTTATAGTCGCAGGCACACTGTTTTTAGTGGAGTACAAAAGAGTTTTGCAAATTATACCAACCCCGATAATGACCCGCGCGGGCCTTGGATGGCTGATAATTTGACATGCAATAAAACAGCATCAGAGCGGCCAAATCTTAATTACCCGATTACTGATCCACAAACGGGTGTAGTTTACCAGTGTAATCCCAATCGTGTATGGGCTTATGAAAAAGGACGAATGGCAAACATCATCAAAGAAGGCAAGGTGATCTTCCCAAAAAACGGACAAGGTACGCCTACTTATAAACGTCATCAAACAGAAGTTAAATCTCAAACTAAACCATTTAGTACAATGCTTGAAACAGATATGAATTTTATAGCGACCAAACAATTACGAGAACTTTTAGGCGGCCAATTTTTTGATCATCCCAAGGGTGTGAGTCTTATAAAGCAATTGATTGAACAGACGACCAGTGACAACGACATCATTCTCGATTTTTTCGCTGGCTCTAGTACAACAGCGCATGCAGTGATGGCTTTGAATGCCGAAGA
>NZ_JBHIMK010000046.1:0-14890 GCF_042194085.1 Bartonella sp. MU70NMGDW | reverse complement strand
AATAGTTTTGCCATAAAAATATTGCCTCCATCTTCCAAAATTATAAAAAAACATGTAAAAGGTTTTTTAATAGTCAGGCAAAGAATGTAAAGACTTTGCCTCAAATGAAATTTCATTAAACGAAAAGAAGAAAATTTATGCAATTGCGTAACATTGCCATCATTGCCCACGTTGACCATGGGAAAACAACGCTTGTAGACGGACTTCTCAAGCAATCAGGAAACTTCCGTGATAATCAGCGTACAAGCGAACGTATGATGGATTCAAACGATATTGAAAAAGAACGTGGAATTACAATCCTAGCGAAAGTGACATCTGTTGTTTGGAAAGATACTCGAATTAATATTGTTGATACACCAGGACACGCCGACTTTGGCGGAGAAGTTGAACGTATCCTAAATATGGTTGATGGAGCCATTGTACTTGTTGATGCTGCTGAAGGACCAATGCCACAAACAAAATTTGTCGTTGGCAAAGCATTGAAAGTGGGTTTGCGCCCTATTGTTGCTATTAATAAAATTGACCGACCGGATGCACGCGTTGATGAAGTCATTAATGAGGTTTTTGACCTTTTTGCTGCTCTTGACGCAACCGATGAACAGCTTGATTTTCCTATTCTTTATGGATCTGGACGCGATGGATGGATGGCTGAAGCCCCCGAGGGACCAAAAGATCATGGATTAGGTCCTTTATTTGATCTTGTGACACAGCATGTCCCTTCTCCTAGTGTAGCAGAAGGACCGTTCCGCATGATTGGAACTATTCTTGAAGCGGATCCGTTTTTGGGACGAATTATTACAGGGCGGATTCATTCTGGCTCTCTAAAACCCAATCAAAGTGTCAAGGTTCTTGGACAAGATGGAAAACTTTTAGAAACTGGGCGTATTTCAAAAATTTTAGCATTTCGTGGCTTAGAACGGCAACCCATTGAAGAAGGAAGTGCTGGTGATATTGTTGCGATTGCAGGCCTACAAAAAGGTACCGTAGCTGATACTTTCTGTGATCCTGCTGTTAATGAACCCCTTACTGCCCAACCAATTGATCCTCCTACTGTTACTATGAGTTTTCTCGTCAACGATAGTCCCCTTGCTGGAACTGAAGGCGATAAAGTAACAAGTCGTGTCATTCGTGACCGATTGTTAAAAGAAGCAGAAGGCAATGTCGCTCTTAAAATTGAAGAATCAGCCGATAAAGATTCTTTCTACGTTTCAGGGCGAGGAGAATTACAGCTTGCAGTTCTCATTGAAAATATGCGCCGTGAAGGATTTGAGCTTAGTGTTTCACGCCCACGTGTTGTTATGCAAAAAGATGAAAATGGAATAACTCTTGAGCCAATCGAAGAAGTTGTTATCGATGTTGATGAAGAATATTCCGGTACTGTTGTACAAAAAATGTCTGAACGTAAGGGAGAAATGGTGGAATTACGCCCTTCTGGAGGTAATCGTGTCCGCCTTGTCTTTTATGCACCAACCCGAGGACTCATTGGTTATCAATCTGAACTTTTAACGGACACACGTGGTACAGCAATTATGAATCGCCTTTTCCATGCTTATGAACCTTATAAAGGAGACATTGCTGGTCGTGTTAATGGTGTTATGATTTCAAATGACAACGGTGAATCTGTCGCTTATGCTCTTTTTAATCTTGAAGATCGTGGACCTATGATCATCGATGCGGGTGTGAAAGTCTATCAAGGTATGATTATTGGCATCCACTCACGAGATAATGACTTAGAAGTTAATGTGTTAAAAGGAAAAAAACTCACCAATATGCGCGCTTCCGGAAAAGATGAAGCCGTAAAGCTAACCCCTCCCATTAAAATGACATTAGAACGTGCTTTATCGTGGATACAAGATGATGAGCTTGTGGAAGTAACCCCTAAAAATATTCGTCTCCGCAAACTCTATCTTGATCCTAATGAACGTAAACGTTTTGAAAAAACACGTGCATCAATTTCAAGTTAATTTCATAATCTCTTTGGTAAAATATTTAATTGTATTGAGCCTCACTATATCCCAGAAAGGATGTCTCTATGAATATTAAGGAAATACCCGTAGGCAAAAATCCACCAGAAGATATTAACGTTATTGTGGAAGTCTCCCTTGGTGGTGAACCAATAAAATATGAGATGGATAAAAAGTCGGGCGCATTATTTGTTGACCGTTTTCTTCATACATCAATGGTTTATCCTGGAAATTACGGTTTTGTCCCTCATACGCTTTCAGATGACGGTGATCCTATTGATGTCCTTATCTGTAATACCCGTCCACTTATGCCTGGTTGTGTTATCAATGTTCGCCCCATCGGAGCTCTGATGATGGAAGATGATGGTGGTAAAGATGAAAAAATTATTGCCATTCCCACTCCAAAATTAACAAAACGCTATATCAATATTCATGACTATACAGATCTACCCGAGATTACTCTCAAACAAATTGAACATTTCTTCAAGCATTACAAAGATCTGGAACCTGGAAAATGGGCTAAAATTGAAGGATGGCGTGATAAAAACTTTGCTTATGAATTAATTAAGCAAGCTGTTGAGCGCAATAAAAAAATATAACGATTTTAATAAAATAAAGCCTGTTTTTATAATAGGCTTTATTATTTATTTTTTCTACGAGATGCAATCTCTAAAGGATTGCCATATCTGCTTTAACTCTTCTAAATGTGTTGAAAAGTAAAGTTGTTTGTAGCGAGATATTGCGCCATTTTTCAGAGAAATAGAAGAAGACGGTATTCTCCACTGCTTCGCAAGAAATTTAATGAGAGCTTTATTCGCTTTTCCATCTTCAGGAACAGCACGAAGGCGTATAACCAGATATTGTTTTTCACCATCTCTACATTCAACCCCTATTATTTTGTCAACAGATGATTTGGGAATGAGATATACAAACAAAATCAAGTTATTTTTATCAACTTGATAAAACATGTATTCGCCTCAAATAATATTTCTATAAATACATGTTTGCGTAAACGCGCCACATGAAATTACGAATAAAATAAATAATAATGAACACTACAATAGGTGAAATATCAATTGTTCCAAAATTTGGTAAAATTTGCCGGATACGGCTTAGAACAGGATTTGTAAGACGATTTAGAAAGCTTCCTATCAAAACAACAAAGCGATTGCGCGAATTTATAATATTAAAGACATAAAGCCAAGAAAAAATAACACTAGCGATTAAAATATCAATATAAATATCAAAAATCAAATCAATCGTCCGAAGCAATGCATAAATCATGCGTGATCCCTTTCAATCAAGGAAACAGAAGAGCGTATAGAAAACCTTCATTAAAGCAGGTTTGTGTATCAAAAAATGGTTTTATACTTCAATACTCTTTTTTCTTGAATAAAAACCAGACATCTAAATTCTTCATCTCTCTATTTAATGACGATGCAGCTAGAAAACAAATATCAAAATTAAAAATAGCACATGAAAATAGAAGAAACAGCAAAAAATCTGAATATCCCTTATAGGATTAATCTTAAATCTCATCGTTTTAATTATTAATATATAAAAAACAAACAAACTAAAAACGGCCTTTTAAAGGCCGCTTTTATTTTATTTTTAAAATTATTTCTGCAAAGCAGTCAAACGGTTAAGAGCACTGCTAAAACCATTGAGCTGAACAAATAAATCATTCAAAGCTGGTTCACCTGCAGCAGCAATTGTCATTGCCAACTTTAACTGTTTTCCAGAACGTAAAGCTGCTACGTGATTTTTGTCAAAAACGACAGGAACCATGCAACCTGCTGGTACACAAGTCCGAATACCAGTTTCGATAACAGCTTTTCCCTCATCAACTTGTAAACGAACAGGCTTAGAGACCAAAATACCAAAAGGAACTGTTAAATTACCAGATACAACACCCTCAGCATCGAGAGTAAGGCCCATAGCCACAACAACACGCCCCTGCTCATTCACTTCTTGACGGTGCATAAAACAAATTCTTTTCCCTTCTTGTATACCACAGTTAATAGTCCATAAACCGTAGGTTTCAGTCAAAGAAGAAGCTCCATTTGGCAATGTCGCTGCCGCATCTTTTGATGCAGGAGGCTTTGAACTTGTTGCAAATGCAACAGATGAAATACTCAAGAGAGTAAAAACTATAAGTAAATTAAATAACTTTTTCATTTTATATTCCTGTTCTTTACATAAAAGAGAAACATGTTTATTATTTATTATAATATAAAGCATCTTAATAAAAAAAGCTTTCTCATCATCATATAGCTTTTATAATGGTCTAAGGCTACCTCGAAATTCGCTGACCACTTTCGTATAAACGTGCTTTTTAAAAGAAACAGCAATCAACGGAAGGGTTTCTAGATCGATCCATTTCCATTGATCGAATTCCGCTTTATTGCCATCTGGTGGCGGGTTAATCGCAATTTCAGAAAGCTTTCCCGTAAACTGGAAAGCAAACCACTTTTGTATTTGCCCACGATACTTATTGCTTAATGTGCACCCAATAAGTTCTTGTGGAAAATCATAGTGGAACCAATTTTGTGCTTCTTTAATTAACTTTACAGATCGAATACCCGTTTCTTCATAAAGTTCACGATATGCTGCATCCAATGGTTTTTCATCTTCATCAATCCCTCCTTGAGGAAGCTGCCAACGATGAGATATGTCAATATCTGCATGAATGGGCGCCATTAAACGACGCCCAACCCAAACTTTACCCTCATGATTAAAGACTACAATCCCAACACATTTGCGATATGGAAGAATCTTCAAATTAATACCTGCATCCATTTAATATTCCTCAAAATCGCAAGCTATAGATATCATTTCTCACTTTAACACATCCTTATTGGGATCTGGTGGAAATGCTGCATTTGCCATTTCACCTCGTAACAGCTTATAGGCCTCATTCAATTGAATATCATCTTTAGGGTCTTTCGGAACAAAAGCAGCTGAACCAGATCCTTTATTACTCTCTCGTTTTCCTTTGATATGTCCTTTTAATGCAGACTCACCAACTTTTACATCATAACCCTTATATTTTTCAGGGAGTGGTTGCTCTACAATAATATCAGGCGTAATCCCTGTCCCTTGAATAGAAGTGCCAGATGGCGTGTAATAAAGTGCTGTTGTTAAGCGTAAAGCTCCATTTTCACCCAAAGGAATAATTGTTTGAACAGATCCTTTACCAAAAGACTGCGTCCCTAAAATTGTTGCACGACGATGATCTTGTAATGCACCAGCAACAATTTCAGAAGCACTTGCCGAACCACCATTAATAAGGACAATGAGCGGTTTTCCACTGATGACATCACCTGGCTTCGCATCAAATCTTGTCACATCACTCTTTTTGCGCCCACGAGTCGACACAATTTCACCTTTATTGAGAAAAGCACTCGAAACACTAACAGCTTGATCTAAAAGCCCACCCGGATTAAGCCGCAAATCAAGGACGTAACCTTTTAGCTTATCTTCAGGAATTTTAGATTGGATATCTTTAATTGCCGCCAGAAGATTATTCAATGTCTGCTCAGAAAACTGGATAACTCTTAAATATCCAATGTCACCCTCAACCCGATATTTCACCGCTTTTACTTTGATAATATCACGAACAATCTTCACTTCAAATGGCTTATCAACGCCAGAACGAATAATTGTTAAGGTAATTGGTGTTCCAGGAGCACCTCGCATCTTATTAACAGCTTCATTCAATGTTTGACCATTCGTTTGTACATCATCAATTTTTGAAATAAGGTCTCCTGCTAGAATACCTGCTTTTGAAGCGGGAGTATCATCCATTGGTGAAACAACTTTAATTAAGTTTTTTTCCATAGTGACCTCAATACCAAGACCTCCGAACTCTCCTTTCGTAGAATCCCGCATATCCTTGGCTTCTTCAGCATTCAAATAAGATGAATGAGGGTCCAGTGATGTGAGCATGCCATTGATAGCATTTTCAATAAGCTTTTTATCATCTGGAACTGTAACGTATTGCATACGCACGCGCTCAAAAACATCGCCAAATATAGCTAGCTTTTTATATGCATTATCTTCATTATTTGCAGCAACAGACTGCACCATAATCATTGAACAGGCGCCGAGCAATACCCCAGCGACCAAAAGAATAACTTTACGAATCATTTTGGCTCCTTCTTATTTTTTCAGTCTGCCACCAAGGAGTTGGATTTACAGGTTTTCCCTGCTTTCTAAACTCAATGTAAAGCATTGGAGAAGTTTTTCCTATATCCAATGCAACACTGTTTGAAATAAATTGCATCTCCATTATACCCAGAGGCTCACCTGAAAGAACAAACTGCCCCTGTTTTACATTAATTCTCGACATTCCAGTAAGAATGATATGATAACCATTTCCAACATTGAGAATAATTAACTGTCCGTAAGAACGAAATGGCCCAGCAAAAGCAACAAAAGCATCCACAGGTGATATAACAACAGCTCCTGACTCTGTTTCTATCGTTTCACCAAAGCGCGTAATCTGCGAATTCTTGTTAGAGTGATGTATTCTTTTTCCTGAAACAGGAAAAAGTAAAGAACCTTTTCGGCTTTCAAAATTGGACTGTTCTAACAATTGCAAACTTTTCCGTACCTGTACTGATGCATCAGAGTTAAGTTTTGACTGACGGTCGAGCTCTAAAATCAATTCTTCCAAAGACTGCGCTTTTTTAGCAAGAGCAATATTCTTTTGTTGTTGTTCTGTAAGTTCTTTTTCTGATTTTTTTTGTAGTTTATTTTTTTTGTCTAATAAAAGCTCTAGACGTTTTCGCTGCTCTGCTTGATTTTGCAGTTTTGTCTTTAATGCCGTATATTCCGTAGTAATGGAATTACTCAAATTGGTCAACTCCTTGAGTTTCTGTGTTAAATCTCGCGTTTTCTCTTGCATCTGAGGAATAACAGTACCTAATAAAACAGAACTACGTATAGAAGCCAACGCGTCCTCTGGCTGTATCATAAGAGCAGGAGGTGGATTCAATCCCATACGTTCCAAAATTGCAAGAACTTCCGCAAATTCAGCGCGACGACTTTTTAAACTTTGATAGACTTGTACCCGCTCTTCTATCATTTTTTTAAGCTTTTCTTCCCTTTTAGCAATATCATCTGCTACTGTACGTTCTTCTTTAGCCGCCTTTATGAGTGCATCACTCAAAACACGTTGATCTTTTTTTAAATGCTCAACTTGATGCGTAAGAAAAGCAACACGCTCACGCGAAAGTGAAATATTTTGGCGAATTTCTCCTAATTCTTTATGTGCTTGCGTACTCCTCATTGTATCTTCCGCATGTGATACAGAAAAGCAAAAAAACATACTCAAGAGCAAAATGACAAATATCACGCACTCCCCATATAAATATAGCGTCTTTCTATGAAGAAGCTTTTTCATTTGCCCAACCATGACACCTCATCGTATACATTAGAGATGCTTTAAATGGTGTCAGCTAAAACAATATTAATAAATATATAAATAAGTGCTAAAAATTGCACAAAAATATTAAAAACGATGATACGGATGATTATTTTCAATTGTCACAGCGCGGTAAAGTTGTTCTGTAAGAAGAATACGTGCAATTTGATGTGGCCACGTCATCAAACCAAAAGATAAAAGAAAATCAGCATGCTTCCTTATTTGTTCATTATGCCCATCAGCTCCTCCCAAAGCAATAACAACATCTCGAATGCCTTCATCACGATAACACCTCAATTTTTCAGAAAAAGAAGTTGAAGAAATCGATTCTCCACGCTCATCTAACACAATTAATCGACATTTTTCAGGTAAAAATTCAATAAGTTTTCTCCCCTCTTCCTCCATACGTTGACACGCTGTTTGAGCACGACTTTCTGGTATCTCTTGTAACTTTTTTAAATGAAAGCCTACAACTCCAGAAACTTTAGAAAAACGATCCAAATAATGCTGAACTAATTTTTGCTCCGCCCCACTTTTCATACGACCAACCGCAAAAATAGAAATTTGCATTTTAATGATCTCCGAAGAAACGCAAAGCTGTATCGTTTAAATCCGGAGTCATCCATATTTTTTCTAAATTATAAAAAAGACGAATTTCTGGACGAAAAAGATGAGTGATAATATCACCTGTATCAATCAATACCCAGTCACCTCCAGCAAGCCCTTCTACACGCGCAAGCCCCTGCCCACTATCTTTCCAAGTATGTAATAAATGATCAGCAACAGAAGATACATGACGCTGCGAATTTGCTGAAGCTATGACCATATAATCAGCCAAAGATGACTTTCCTCGAATATCAATAGTAACAATATCTTCTGCTTTTGTATCTTCTAAACTCTTGAGAATAACTTCAAGACTCTCACTAACAGAAAAAACTTTTTTTTCTTTTGAAAGCATACTATCGCAAGAGTGTTTGTGTGCAATGTTTTTCAGATCAATATCCTTTCTTATCGTTGTGGAATCTAAAAAAGAGATTTCTCTAAAGAGAAGCAGAATCTTATGAAATGTTCAAGAAAAATCATTCTTTTTCAAACGCAGGTTTGTTGAAGATTGAAAAGATAAAGGTCCATGCAAATAAGTCCAAACTGGTGGCTTTATAAAAGGTAATCGCTTACTTTCTCTCTCATCCAAACGAAAACGACGATAAATATGTGCCATAGGAGAAGAAAGTGCTGACCGATTGCCTAAAGGACGATCAATAATCGCAATAGGAAGCATAGAAACGATATCATGCCATCGATACCAATGATGTATCGTCGTAAAACTATCTGCCCCCATAATCCATACGAAATTTACGTCACTATAATGGGTAAGAATATGAAAAATTGTATCTACTGATACTTTACTCCCTATAGCCTGTTCAAAACCTGTTAAGCGAATTTTCGGGTGGTCAATAAGTTTAAAACTTAATTGCATTCTCTCCTCTAAAGAGAGCAACTGTGTACAATCCTTTAAAGGATTTCCTGGAGTGATCATCCACCATAACTGATCAAGATGCAAACGCCGAATGGCAATTTTTGCAACAAGAAGATGCCCCGCATGCGGTGGATTAAAGGAACCACCAAAAAGACCCACAACATTGGATCTTTCAACATGTGGCATACAATTTTTCCATGGAAAAAATGGTGTTCTCAAGCTCTAACCTGACCATTTCCTTTAACATGATATTGAAATGAAGTTAGCTGTTCAACACCTATCGGGCCACGTGCATGCATTTTTCCTGTTGCGATACCAATTTCCATTCCAAAACCAAATTCACCTCCATCAGCAAATTGTGTGGACGCATTGTGCAGCAAAATAGCTGAATCTAAATGATTAAAAAATTTCTTTACCACTTCCAAATCCTCAGCAATAATCGATTCCGTATGTCCTGATGAATAACGCTTGATATGAGAAATGGCTCCCTCAACACCCTCAACCGTTTTAACAGAAAGAATAGCATCAAGATATTCATGTGACCAATCTTCTTCAGAAGCTAATTTGACATCTGGCATAAGAAAAACAATATCTTCTGTGGCACGAATTTCACACCCCTTTTCCTGTAAAGCAGTTAAAACAGGAAGAAATTTTTTTAATGCTTGGCTGTCAATGAGAACTGTCTCAACAGCACCGCATATCCCTGTCCGCCGCAACTTTGCATTTAAAACAATATTGCGTGCCATATCTAAATTTGCCGATTTATCAATATAAATATGACAAAGTCCCTCCAGATGAGCAAAAATTGGAACACGTGCATCAGACTGAACACGGGCAACAAGGCTCTTTCCACCACGTGGTACGATCACATCAATCGCTCCATCCAATCCTTTGAGCATTTCCCCAACGGCAGCGCGATCTGTCGTTCCAACCATTTGGATAGCATCTTTAGGTAAACCAGAGCGTTCTAAACCTTGTACCAAAGCTAAATGAAGGGCATGAGAAGAATGAAAGCTATCCGAACCCCCGCGCAAAATCGCAGCATTACCTGCTTTTAAGCACAAAGAACTCGCATCAACTGTAACATTTGGACGACTTTCATAAATAATACCAATCACACCAAGAGGTGTTCGTACACGACTTATATGAAGCCCATTTGGACGTTTCCACGCACTCATGACCTGTCCAACAGGATCAGATAAACGAGCAACTTGGCGAACACTGTCTATCATTGCACGTAAACGCAAGTCATCTAATTTTAGCCGATCAATCATTGCAGCTTTCAAATTATTCTGAGCAGCATTCTCTAAATCTTGACAATTCGCTCGTAAAATTTCATCTGATTGAGCCTCTAGACTTAAAGCGATCATTTCCAATGCATTATTCTTTTGCTCAGAAGAAGCAACAGCCAACGCTGCAGCGGCATAACGTGCTTTTTGTCCCATATCTTTCATTTGTTCTTCTAAAGTCATCGTATCATCCACTCTGCCAAAACAATAAAAACAAAAGTAACTTTTTTAAACAGAATTGGTCAAGCAACGTAAAATCATATCATTACGATGCACCATAGCAGAGCGCGCCTCATACCCAAGAATAGATTCAATTTCTTCGCTTTTACATCCTATAATGCGTACAGCCTCATCTTTGCCATAGCTTACAAGTCCACGCGCAATCTCAACCCCATTTGTATCAACAATTGCAACCGTATCCCCACGATGGAAATTTCCCTCAACGGCAATAACCCCTGCAGCTAATAATGATTTTCCTGATTCAAGAGCCTTAATGGCTCCTTGATCAATCGTCAAAACACCAGATGGATCTAAATGACCAGAAATCCATGTTTTCCAAGCACTAACAGATTTCTCACCAGCCGCAAAAAAACTCTTGCGTTCACCTTTGTCAATTGCAGCAAGAGGATTCATACGCTTGCCTGAGGTAATAATCATCGCCGTTCCAGCAGCATTAGCTATCTTTCCAGCATCAAGCTTGGTCTTCATTCCTCCCCGTGAAAACTCTGAAACAGCAACATCTGCCATTTTTTCGATATCATGCGTAATGGATGCAACAAAAGGTATAAATTCAGCCGTTGGATCACTATGGGGAGACTTTGTATAAAGACCATCAATATCAGATAAAAGTATTAAAAGATCTGCCCCCATCATTGTTGCCACACGTGCAGCTAAACGATCATTATCACCATAACGAATTTCATTTGTCGCAACAGTATCATTCTCATTAATAACAGGTACTGCTCTAAAACGTAAAAGCACATTAATCGTCGCACGTGCATTGAGATAACGCTTTCGCTCTTCCGTATCAAATAAAGTGAGCAAAATTTGACCTGTTTTGAGCCCATGTTGAGCAAGGGCATCACCATAGGTTTTTGCTAACTCAATTTGCCCCAAAGCAGCACATGCCTGACTTTCTTCCAATTTCAAAGCCCCCTTAGGAAGCTGTAGCAATGTCCTTCCTAAAGCAATAGCGCCTGAAGACACCAACAATATCTCTACGCCTTTTTTGTGCAATTCAACAACATCACTGATTAAACTTTTAAGCCATTCAACCCGTAAACCTGTCTGAGGATCAACCAAAAGGGCAGATCCAATCTTGACCACAATACGTTTATAGTGTGTAAGTTTTTGCGATCCAAAAGCCATCTCAATCAACCTTGCTATCCCCACTAATCTCCTCTTTGCGTGACATTTCAATAATATGTGCACCAGCACGCAGCACATTTTCTAAACCTTCGCGGCTAACCGCAGAAAACATCATAACAGGTTGATCCGCTGCTCTTTGCAAAGCTTCCTGTTTCGTTTTACGCTCTTCAATTGTCAGAGTATCTATCTGGCTTAAAGCGACAATTTCAATCTTATCACTTAGATTATTTCCATATGCCTCAAGTTCATGACGCACAATTTGATATGCTTTTGCTACATCTTCTTCTTGAGAAGAAATTAGATGAAGCAGTACGCGACAACGTTCCACATGTCCTAAAAAACGATCTCCAATTCCCACACCTTCATGCGCTCCTTCAATTAATCCTGGAATATCAGCCAAAACAAATTCACGACCATCAATACGTACAACACCAAGATGAGGATGTAGAGTGGTAAAAGGATAATCTGCAACTTTTGGTTTTGCAGCCGTTACAGAAGCTAAAAAAGTTGATTTTCCAGCATTAGGTAAACCAACAAGCCCAGCATCAGCAATTAACTTCAAACGAAGCCATACTGCACGCTCTTCTCCAGCCAAACCTGGATTTGCACGACGCGGTGCCCGATTTGTCGATGTTGTAAAATGAAGATTCCCAAAACCGCCATTCCCTCCTTTTGCAAGACGATAGCGCTGTCCCACTTCTGTTAAATCACAGATTAACGTTGTATTATCTTCTTCAAAAATTTGCGTCCCAACCGGAACTTTAAGGATGACATCATCACCCTTTTCACCCGTCATATTACGACCCTTGCCATGCCCCCCTGTTTTTGCTTTAAAATGCTGTTGGTAGCGATAATCAATCAGCGTGTTAAGCCCATCAACAACAAGAGCCCAAACATCACCACCCCGTCCTCCATTCCCCCCATCAGGTCCCCCAAATTCTATGAATTTTTCACGACGAAATGATACTGCTCCAGAACCTCCGTTACCAGAACGAATATAAACCTTAGCTTGATCAAGAAATTTCATTGGAAGCACTCTCTGAGGAATCAATCTCTCTACCTCTATAGGCAATACATTAGTTTTACCAGTTTTTCATCATTGATAACAGAAAAACTGTCAATATCGCCGATAACTCTTTGAGAAAAAAATCATCACATCTAAATAGGTTAAGTGAAGTCTTCTTAAAAGAAGGCGCTATTCTTGTATTTTTGTTTTTCCCTTAAATTCAAGTGCTAGAAGATAAAGCTCTACTGATTCTGATCGGCTTGCGGGTGGTTTAACATGATAAACTTTTTTAAAATGCTGTTTCAATATCGTGAGAAGAGTGTTTTCTGCTCCTCCTTGAAAAGCCTTTGCTAAAAAATGTCCCCCAGGCTTAAGAACCGAAAGAGCAAAATCAGCCGCAACTTCACATAAATAAATCGTTCTTAAATGATCCGTCTGACGATGACCTGTTGTTGGTGCTGCCATATCAGAAAGAACCACATCCGGTTTGGTCCCTAAAGTTTCAATTAATTTCTGCGGTGCATCTGTATGCAAAAAATCCATTTCCAACATGGCAACTCTAGGCAATGGATCAACATGTAAATAATCAATACCAACAACGCTAGGATCTTCATCACTTGACCCTACTATACGCTCAGCCACCTGACACCAGCCCCCAGGTGCTGCTCCTAGATCAATAACCTTTTGACCTTTTTTCAAAAACCTATAACGCTCATTAATTTCAATGAGTTTATAAGCCGCACGCGAACGATAACCATCTACTTTTGATTGATGAACATAAGGATCATTCAGATGCCTCTCTAACCATCGTCGTGATGAAGCTTTAATGGTTCCTGCTTTCTTTTTTACGCGCTGATATAATTCATGTGACCCTGAACCTCCATAGCCACCTCTCGGTGTTTTTGTTGTTTTTTTCATCGTTATTCATTGTCTCCATATTTAATTCTCTAACGCTTGGAACCTCTGCTCTTTCTATGACGACACCATACCCCATCGCGTAACATCAGATCTATCAAAATTCCTTCCCTTAATCCACGATCAGCAACTCTTAAACGCTGGCTTGGCCAAACTTCCCGAATAACATCTAAAATTGCACAACCAGCTAAAACTAAATCTGCTCTCTCGCGCCCAATAAAAGGACTTATGACACGTTTTTCTATATCCCATGATAATAGGCGTTGTGTCATAAGTGTAATGTCTGCATCATTCATCCAAATGCCATCCACTTTTTTCCTATCATAACGCTCTAAATTAAGATACATTCCTGCTAAAGTCGTAACCGTACCAGAAGTTCCCAAAAGATGAAACTTCGAACCTTGCGCTAACTCTCCTAATTTATGACGATCTGAAAAATTATTTAACAACCCTCGCACATAGCTTTTCATTTTTTCAAAATCGTCTAAGCTAATATCATTCCCTCCAAAACGTTCAGCAAGCGTAACAACACCAACGGGAAGAGAAGTCCAAGCGATAATTTGTCTAGCTAAACGAAAAGAACGCTTTTGAGAAACATCAAGTAGCACAATTTCTGATGATCCTCCTCCAATATCAAAAAGCACAATTGCGTCAGTATTTGGTTCAACAAGTGTACTACACCCTGTAACAGCAAAACGCGCTTCTGTTTGCCGATCAACAATTTCCAATTCAAGACCTGTCTCCTCCAAAACACGCTGAATAAAATGTCTACCATTTTCTGCAGAACGACAAGCTTCTGTTGCAATCAAGCGATAACACTTAATATGCCTTTGTTTTAGCTTTAAATGACAAATCTTTAATGCTTCAATCGCACGATCCATAGCTCGTGTATTAAGAAAACCGTTATTTATTAAACCTTCTCCCAATCTTACAATACGAGAAAAAGCATCAACAACACGAAAATATCCAGGTTTACTGGGAGATGCGATAAGAAGACGACAATTATTCGTTCCGAGATCGAGTGCCGCATAAAGAGGTGGAGATTTTACTGGAGGGAACCGTCGAAGAAAAGGCGCTTTGAGTTTTTTTGTTTTTTGAGCACCTATCATTATCTGACTATGAAACTCAAAAGCTGTCTCAGATTGAACAAAAGCCTGTTTCTGTTCATAATGTTTTTTTCTCTGTTGTCTCTTTATATCAACAAAGACAGAGTATGCCTCTGTTCGTGACAATGCAGAACGATTATTTGTATTACTACCGCCCTGATCATACAACTGATCTGCTTTGGTATCGTATATTTCTCCTCGCTTTAACTCTTTTGAACCATAATTTAACGGGGTCATTTCTTTTATCCCTTGAGCGTTCCCCCCAATAAATAAACGCGAAAACTCTTCTGCTCATTCCTAAATAAAGCAATAATGCAGCATCAAATGATAAATACAA
>NZ_JBHIMK010000459.1:0-935 GCF_042194085.1 Bartonella sp. MU70NMGDW | reverse complement strand
TCAATAATAATAAAAAAAATTCATATTATAATTTTTATTATTAGATATTTTATGTGATATTATAAATAATTATTATAATAATAAAATAATTATAAAGAGTATTATAAAGTGATTTATAGGAAAAAATAGATAGCAAATTATGAATTTATCGAGACATAAAAAACATTATTACCTATGTTTGTTATCGAAATATAATATATTATTTTTTATATTTTTTTAAATGTACGATAATAAATGTTGAGTGAAATAATAGTGGATCATTTTAAATCTCTTTACGATAAATCAATCAACATTATTTGTTTATAAATCACAAGTAGGTTGGGTTATTGAAATTATATACGTTAGTTATTATTTGGCTTTTTTAGCCATTGATTTTCGGGTATAGAAGCTGAATGAGCTTCTCTATTATTCTATAAAATATCATAACTATAGTGGTATAAGGATTTTATGCATCAGATGCTTTTGGAGGAGTGTATGATGAAATTCAAAGCAGGGTTTATTGGTAGAGTTTTGTGAAATAAATCACATGCGCGATCAGCAGGTGAAACTCATTCGACAAGAATCCGGATTACTTATAAATCAGATGTGGTAGAATTTTCGTCCTTTAGGGCGGGAAGGAAGAAAACCAATAAGTTTGTAAAAAGCCAGTCACATAAGTGGGGTAGCAGATGGAACTCTCTGAGAGAAATTGATTTATTGACAGAGAAGGTAAAACTTTGTCTTTTAAGGAGAAAAAAGGAAATAAGAATTATGATTTCCAAAGGGATATGAAATAAAAATATTTTCGTTTTTGGTTATTTTTGCAACTATGAAGGTGTTTAAAGATTAATTGTTTCAGTACATGAAATCTCGTTTTTGGGGTTGATAATGCTATAACGTTGCAATTGGCAGTGCCATTGATTTTGTAAGTGTTCAATGGAAAATAAATTAAAGCC
>NZ_JBHIMK010000458.1:0-936 GCF_042194085.1 Bartonella sp. MU70NMGDW | reverse complement strand
ATGCCAATTTAATAGTCAGATCTAAACAATCAAATTCATATGAACTCTTTACGGAAATCTGTTGTTTGAGATTGTTGGAAAGGTGTTTTGTTTTTATCAAATTGTCGCGTGGTGGTTTGGGAGTTTCCTTTGGCTGCGTTCTGTAATGATGTAAAAGCGTAAAAATGTGAATCTGTAAAAGTGAAGCGGAGGATTTGTGCTTTGTGTGGGCTTTTATCATGGCATGGAATGTGGTCAGAGAACTAGGGGACGCGTTTGTGAATGGAGCGGGGAAAGCTGGGATGAAGAGGGGTGTTAAGTGCGTTTTCTGGAGAAGAGTGTGTGGGAAATATTTGAGGGCAGGGCTTAATCAGTCTTGTCTGATGGAATAGCCTTCTTTGAGGTGTCGTGATAACCATATGAAATAATCAGCAGGGGAATCTGATAGACGAGAAATCAGATTGTTGCAGACCAGTGTTTGCAGAGCGGTGCGGAGTGGTGATGTGGAAATTTTATTTGGCTTACGTTCTGTAAAGATGTAAAAGCGTAAAAACGGTGATCTGTAAAAGTGATGCGGAGGATTTGTGCTTTGTGTATTGTGCATTTTTTTGTCATGGTATAATGATAAATCCATTGAGCACTCCTATCTTTACGCTTCATAAAAGAGCAAGCCGGCACTATCATTATATTTGTGCTAGCTTGTGGGTGTTGGCTACAGCCCTTGGCACTTGAGACGGTTCATAAGAGCCATTTTTATTCCTTTCTTAATCGTTTTTTATCCATACGGGCTCTCCTCGCTTTTAACGTGGAAGCGAATGATTTTGATTGATTCAACATGGGAGAGATTTGAAATGAGAGAATCTTACGATGTTTTGAACTCTTAATCAGTATCAATAATGCTAAATTATTTCTTATAAATCAATATATTGTCATGGTGTCGAGGGGTGAGAAGGATTG
>NZ_JBHIMK010000457.1:0-937 GCF_042194085.1 Bartonella sp. MU70NMGDW | reverse complement strand
ATGTCGGTCTGTCCAATCCAACATTGGTGCTACTGCAAATTTTACAGGCGATGGAAGGTTGTAAAATATCATGAGGGCATTACTCTCATGTCTCTATAACTCTCTCTTTATACATAGAAAAATACTTACTTTTAGTTTACAGAAAGTTTTATTCTCTTATACTATCATGAGTATAATAACAACTCATTATTTTCATTGATATCAAGGTTTCCTACAATCAATCATGATAAAACACAATATCGCATTTCTCATCGATTAGTGTTCAGGTATATAAACATGAAAAAAAGAAGATTTTCACTATAATATAAAAAACTCATTTACAAGTTCTTCTTACGCTCATCAAGCCTCCACCCTTATATGATTTAGCACAGCGTTTAAGATAATAAATGCTAAACTAACACATTATACAATTTTTCATGATAGATTTAATTTTCTTTAGATTTTTTTTAATTATTGTGCAAATAAATGCTACAGAAAATATATTTATTTTCTCCTAAAGAAAGAATAAAAATCCTGATTTCATACGAAGCTAATTATAAATTATTTTTTCTCAATGCGTTATTCTTTGTAATATTCTTGGATTTTACTTTATAAGATAAACAAGTTTCCTCCTAAATATTCTATCTAATTTTGCTATTTTATGATTCTTGCAAAAAAAACTAAAATTAGGACATAGACAACCATTGTATTTTTAATATGTATGACTGACATCAGCATCTTTTGAAGGAAAATATTTTACAATATTGCAGATAAAATCTGTAAAATGAAATGATCACAAACGTTGTTCAATCTCTTGTTGGTTTTGCATATAGGAAGAAAGAGTATCAACCTCTTGCTCATTAAAGAGGAGACCAAGTTTTGAACGACGCCATAACACATCTTCACATGCTTTAGCCCATTCTTTTTCCATCAACCATTTTACTTCTACTTCATAAAG
>NZ_JBHIMK010000456.1:0-938 GCF_042194085.1 Bartonella sp. MU70NMGDW | reverse complement strand
ATATAAGCACGTGTACCCTGTTCAATATTATATAAAATTGAAATTGTATGATTTGCTAAATTACGATTTCCCCGCGGTTCAACTTTAGCAAAAGCATATCCCGAATCAGCAACCTTGTTATTAATAATCGCAACAGACTGTTCAATATCTTCTGCACTATAAACATCACCTGGCTGGGTTTTAAGCACCCTTTTCATAGATTGAACGTCAATTCCATCAACATCACTTTCAACCTGAATATCACTAATTTTATAGCGCGCCCCCTCATCAAGAACGAAAGAAATTTTATACGTATTGCTTGCTGCATCAAAAGTCGCTTTAGAAGAGACTACACGAAAATCTGCATAACCACGGTTATAATAAAAGCGACGTAAAGCTTCTTCATCAACAGCGAGGCGCTCTTCACTGTAAACATCCCCCCCCAACAACTTAGAAAAAATTCCTGAAGTTTTTGTTGAAATCACATCACGCAAACGGCGACTTCCAAAGACACTATTTCCCTTAAAAGTGATATCACCAATCTTTGTTTTTTTCCCTTCAACAACATTAAATACCACATTAACCCGCCCTTTTCCAAGGTTTATCGTTTGAACGTTAACAGTGACATTATTACGACCAAGAGTTTTATAAGCTTCACGAATTGTATTTATATCAGCAGAAAGCTTAGCAGAATTAAATGGCTCATTCGGTTTTAAAGAAATAAACCGCTTAAGATCTGGGTCTTTAAAAGATTTGTTTCCCTGAAACAATATTTGATTGACAACCTCATATTCTTTTACGAATACAACCAATTTATCACCCACCGGATTTATTTTAACATCATAAAATAAACCCAACTCGAAAAGGTTCTTCACAGCATTATCAACATCAGCACTGGAAACCCCTTGTCCAGCCTTAATCCCCATATTGTCTCGAATCGCCTGAGAACTTACAAACTT
>NZ_JBHIMK010000455.1:0-939 GCF_042194085.1 Bartonella sp. MU70NMGDW | reverse complement strand
TGAAAAGAAAAGCCCCCAATAAAGGATCACCATACTCATAAGAAAATCTCCAAAAGTAATTGCTCATACCGTTGTTTGATCAACTGTTTGTAATCATATCCATTTTTTAAATTTAAGACATGAAGCAAAAGTTCACCTTTTTTACTATTATAGGCAATCCAAGCCGTTCCAGGAGTTACCGAAAGGATGCATGCTAAAATAGCCAAAGCAGTGCGATTATGAAGCAGAAGAGGTACTACAATAAAACCAGATTTCTGCTCTCGAGACCTCTTTGTTAAAACAAACCAAGCCACCGAAACATTTGAGAATATAGAATCTATAAATACTCGAAAACCGAGACGAAAAACCGCACTCCAGCTTTTAATAACAGCCTTCTCTGGCTCCAGAAGCCATATCATCCAACCACAAAACAAAGCGGTTAAAATCCCTAAAAGCAATTGCCCTAAACTAAAACCATTTAAAATAAGCCACATAAGGACAATGACACCACTGAAAAAAGGGGAAGGACAAAAACGATTCATTTACTCATTTCCCTATTTTCGAGAGAAAAATCCGTTAAAACGCCCTCAATATAATTTTGAGGTTCATACAAAGTCTTAGCGGTTTCAGACATATAATGACTAACAGGACCGGCTACAATTGTTATAAGAAAACACAAAGCAAGGAGAACGGCAATAGGCGCAAATTCTATCACTTGCACACGGGGAATGCGCCCTTCAAGAGAAACCCAAAAAGTTCGGATACCCGTTCGTGTCAATGCAATCAAAGCCGCAAAACCAGAGAGAGTGACAAAAACAACAAAAAGCCAATCTTGGTAAACCGGAAGAGAAGCAGAAAAATCCTCTCTACTGTGGTTTAAAATTGCCATGAACATCATAAGTTTAGCAACAAAACCAGAAAAAGGTGGCAATCCAATAATCAAAATGGCACAAATACCAA
>NZ_JBHIMK010000454.1:0-939 GCF_042194085.1 Bartonella sp. MU70NMGDW | reverse complement strand
TTGGTATTTGTGCCATTTTGATTATTGGATTGCCACCTTTTTCTGGTTTTGTTGCTAAACTTATGATGTTCATGGCAGTTTTAAACCATAGTAGAGAGGATTTTTTTGCCTCTCTTCCGGTTTATCACGATTGGCTTTTTGTGGTTTTTGTTACCCTCTCTGGTTTTGCAGCTTTGATTGCACTGACACGAACGGGGATTCGAACTTTTTGGGTTTCTCTTGAAGGTCGCGTTCCCCGTGTGCAGGTGATAGAATTTGCACCTATTGCTGTTCTTCTTGCTTTGTGTTTTCTTATAACAATTGTAGCCGGTCCTGTTAGTCATTATATGTCTGAAACTGCTAAGACTTTGTATGAACCTCAGAATTATATTGGGAGCGTTTTAACGGATTTTTCTCTCGAAAAGAGGGAGATGAATAAATGAATCGTTTTTGTCCTTCTCTTTTTTTCAGTGGTGTCATTGTCCTTATGTGGCTTATTTTAAATGGTTTTAGTTTAGGGCAATTGCTTTTAGCCATTATAACCGCTTTGTTTTGTGGTTGGATGATACGGCTCCTTGAACCGGAGAAGGTTGCTATTAAAAGTTGGAGTGCGGTTTTTCGTCTTATTTTTCGAGTCTTAATAGATTCTATATCCTCAAATATCTCGGTCGCTTGGTTTGTTTTAACAAAAAGGTCTCGAAAACAGCGATCTGGCTTTATTGTAGTGCCTCTTCTGCTTCATAATCGCACTGCTTTGGCTATTTTAGCGTGCATCCTTTCGGCAACTCCTGGAACGGCTTGGGTTGCCTATAATAGTAAAAAGGGTGAGCTTTTGCTCCATGTCTTAAATTTAAAAAAAGGATATAATTATCAACGATTGATAAAACAACGGTATGAGCAATTACTTTTGGAGATTTTCTTATGAGTATGGTGATCCTTTATTGGGGGCTTTTCTTTTCA
>NZ_JBHIMK010000453.1:0-940 GCF_042194085.1 Bartonella sp. MU70NMGDW | reverse complement strand
CGACATTTTTTAAAGATTAAAATGTGAATCCTAATCTTATAGAATGCAGCATGGATTGAAACATCAATGGCTCTTCATCAAAGCCCATGGTTTTGTGACATCTCATGCAGGAAAGCTCATAATTCTCTTAAAAATGCATGCAAATTACCCCTATTACCCAAGTTCCTTTGTGTGATATTGTTGCCAATAGAAACAGAGCTTGCTCTATAAAGCTATTTTTTTCCTAGCATTTATAGAATACATGGTTCATAAAATCATCTAAATTCATACTATTGTTGCGCCATTTATTAGCAACAGGATATTCAATCATTTGTACTCTATTGACGAAATTTTGAAGAATCTGCGTTGTTTTCTTTGCCATTTCTGATGCGCTAAATACAATTTTGCATCTATAAGTGCTCTGTCTAATATATAGTTTAAGTAATGACAGTTGATCATTGAACTCCTACCTATTATACCAACGACTTCCAAACCAAAATGATCTTGCAAACCTAGAGCTCTGCTATTTATAAACTGGTACAATCTTTCAGCAGATGGAATGTGTTTCTTCCATTGGAATTATCGCCATTTTAGCTCATGCACCCCAGTAAAAATAGCTTTTAGATAAGCCATAATGCCCTCCTAATTGCTATTATCGCTTACTGAATTAAGAGGAATTAAATTATAAGTTTTACTCCTCCTTCATCTATCTATTTCTTCCATCAGTGCTTATATTTTTTATTCCTAAATTCTCTTTTTATGACAAAATGTTATGCCAATATATGTACTTCATTTGAGAAGCTTTCTGATAGCTCAGCTTCCAACACTGCTCATTTTGTGGTATTGTGTAAAAATCTTGAGGCAATTATATAAATTAAGCTACAGTTTTCTACTTTCTGTTGAAAAAAGCAGATATAGTTTTTATCAAAAAAGCTTTTCTCTCAGAAATGTTCTATGTACA
>NZ_JBHIMK010000452.1:0-941 GCF_042194085.1 Bartonella sp. MU70NMGDW | reverse complement strand
GAGGGTGGAAAACAAAGAGTGGAGGGAGGAGGATCCGCATTGAGAGCTGAAATTTATGGTGGGGAGCAGCTTGTTTTCGGAAATGGTTATGTAAATGGTGGAATTGTGGGGAGCAGTGCTTATAACACGACACTTTATGGTCAAGGTGATACGCTGGGACAGCAGAATGTATATGATGATGGGATGGCTGTGGGAACAAAAGTGATGAGTGGAGGAGTACAAACTCTTGCTAAGTGGTTTCCTAATGATGATAACTTTGCAGAAAAAGCCGGCGGTTTAGCTGTAAATGCTGAAATCTTTTCAGAGGGTGTGCAGCGTGTTTTAGCAGGAGGTGAAGCAAATACAGTCATTTTACGCACTGGTGGTGTTCAAGAAGTCTATGCAGGTGGAATTGTAAAGAATCTAACGATTGAAGGTAATGCTAATTCATGGATTTCTCCTAGTGCAATATTAGGAGGAGAAATAAAAGTTCAGGATTTTGGTGGGCTCCATCTTGATGCTGGAGACGATGGTCAACAAACTATAGTAGAAAACATTGAATTAAATGGAGAAGACGCTCAATTATACTCCGTTGCTCGTGGGTTTGACGACAAAAGTACACGCATTCAGCAGTTAAGCGGTGTAGGAAAAGTCATTTTTACCTCTTTTGAAGATGATTTATATTACTCTCAGCTTTACATTGATAATCTAGCAGGGAGTCTACATTTTAACTTTAATGTTAGCCTTGCAGAAGAAAAAGGTGATTATCTCTTTATCAAAAATGGCCGTGGTTCTCACACAATAAGTATTTTAGATTCCGGTATTGAAATTGTTGATACTTCTTCAACAGAACTTGATTTAATTGTTGATCAAAGTGGTGGCGCACATTTTACCTTGAGAAGCTTTTCTGGTGCAAATGTTAAAACTATTGATGGCGGAACCTATACGTATGGTTTAAAACA
>NZ_JBHIMK010000451.1:0-943 GCF_042194085.1 Bartonella sp. MU70NMGDW | reverse complement strand
AATTTATTAATTAAATGTATTTTATAAATGGGAAAATTCCCTATGGTTTTATGATTGTGTAAGATATTAATTTATAATGATAATTTATTATTTTTATATTGAAGGAAAAACTTAAAGCGTGATTTTTTTCTTATTTCGGTCTTGTTCAGGTTAAATCAATCAAAACTGTTTGTTCGCTTGTTATGAGATGAGGGAGACCAGCCCGTCTGCATAAAAACTGTTGAAGAAAAGAATAAAAATATTTTTTTAATAAATTGTTTCACATACAAGAGTTGTCACAATAATAGGTATGTTTGTTTTTTAACATTATAGCATTTATGGGTACTGTCGTGAAATGATTTTATATTTTGAGAGCTGTACCTTTAAACAAACAATGTGAATGTTAACACAAGAGTGTTCTATTTGGAGATGTTTTATTTTGTCTGATAGGTTTATCTTCTTATTGTTCAAGAGAGATGTTATTAATCTTTCGTCGTAATATTTATTCGTTAGGATTACTATGATATTGCCTAAAAAGATGACCACGTTCAGCCCATAAGACGAGAAGTATGGCAGTGAGACTCAGAAAGAAAAATCCTGCTGAGTTTGGGATGGTTGTTTCATCAAATTGTTGGGCAATAAAAAAGCTAAGTCCTGCACCGATAGATGTTTGAAGAAAGCCGGATACAGAAGAAGCTGTTCCAGCTATTTCTCCTACAGGTTCAAGAGCGAGTGTATTGAAATTGGCCATAATACCACCGCAGGTAAACATTAATATACAATATAACGTCATATAAAAAGGAAAAGGGATAACACCACCTGCTAAGAGGGACCCAATAAACCAAATACATGAAGTGGCACAAAAGAGCAAAAGCATAGTATGAGCAATACGCCGCATTCCAAGGCGTCCAACGAGTTGAGAGTTAAAGAAAGATGATAGAGCTTGAAATGCAGCACCAACTGC
>NZ_JBHIMK010000450.1:0-945 GCF_042194085.1 Bartonella sp. MU70NMGDW | reverse complement strand
AAATGCCCTATGAGTTATCAAAAGCGCTCATAACAAATCCACTCAATGATACACAATTAATGAATTTACTGGACACAGCAGCAACCAAAGGATTTCAATACGCAGGCCGTCTTTTCCAAGAAACCGTCTTCTTCGAAGCCAATGGACTACTTTACAGTCTCTTAGGCATCATCATTTTGCTGGCAACAAGCCTCGTAGTCGCAATCGGCGGTGGTCTCGTGCTCCTGACAAAAATCGCTATTACACTTCTCGTAGGATGGGGACCACTCTTCATCATTGCTTTGCTCTGGCAACCAACTCATCGCCTTTTCGAGCAATGGATAATCCAAGTCATCAATTATATAATCCTCTTTCTACTCTTAGCGACTGTATTTAATCTGATGATGAATATCTTTGCAAACTATTTGAGCGATATGAAACTCGACTACGACCAGAATATAAGCGCCATGTTTGGGGGTGCTCTCATCTTGTCCATTATATCCATCATGCTGTTACTCAAACTATCAAGCATTGCCAATTCTCTCGCAAAAGGAATTACATTTGGACATCTATGGAGACATAGAAATTAGAGGAGATAAAGAGCAATAGTTCCCCTAACAAACGCCCCTAATATCCATATGACAAAATAACGAGGATATCCAATCCCACAGTAAAAAATATTCGCACTGAAATTGAGCTATTTTCATAAATTAAAAAATGAAATTAAGAAAAGATCAATTATCGTAAACTATACACTTTACTTTGGTATCAAAATTATAATAATGACAATAAATATCAAGATGCATATAACAGTAAAAGAGAGTCGTATTAAAATGAAGTCGGTCATTCTTGTAATTTTGATTGCAAACCTTTTGTCAGCTTGTGCATTAGCACCAAAGCTAAAACAGCCCAATGATAGAAACCGTGTGCCTATTAATAAAACAATCCCTGCCGAAATCAAGCGAG
>NZ_JBHIMK010000045.1:12811-15006 GCF_042194085.1 Bartonella sp. MU70NMGDW | reverse complement strand
ATGAAAAGAAAAGAGCATGTGTGAAAAAGCATATTTTATAGGTGCGCATGCTTATTCTGCACCCGTTATAGAATCAGGGCTTTATCTTGTGGCAACGCCTATCGGAAATCTTGCAGATATTACGCTTCGTGCTTTGCAAGTGCTTGCAGGAATTGATATTTTAGCCTGTGAGGATACGCGGGTAACACGTGTTTTGTTGGAACGTTACGGTATTCAAAAAAAACCTTTTCTCTATCATGAATATAATGCGCAAAAAGCGGGTCCGAAGCTCTTAGCGGCTTTAGCAGAAAACAAAACAGTAGCGCTTGTGTCAGATGCGGGAACACCACTTATTTCTGATCCTGGATTTAGATTGGTGGAAGAAGCCCGTAAAGCTGGTCATAAAATTATTCCTATTCCTGGAGCATCTGCTCTTTTAGCCGCTCTTATACCGACAGGGCTTCCTACTGATAGCTTTTTTTTTGCAGGTTTTTTGAGTGCACGCAAGCTACAGCGCAGAAAACGGTTGGAACAATTAAAAGAGATTCCAGCAACTTTGATTTTTTATGAATCACCGCATCGTCTTGTTGAAACTTTACAGGATATGGTCACTCTTTTTTCGGCTGATCGACCTGCTGCCATTTGTCGTGAATTAACAAAGAAGTTTGAAACAGTAGATGTTTCCAATTTAGGGAATTTGTTGGAAAATTACAGAAAACAAGCACATATTCGTGGGGAGATTGTTGTGCTTGTTGGAGAATCATCCTCTTCTTTAAATGTGATAAGTGATCAAGAAATTGATGAAATGCTATTAGAACGCGCACGGACACATTCTGCTGCTCAAGCAGCAGCTTTGGTTGCAAAAGAGACCGGTTTTAAAAAGCAGGAACTTTTTCAGCGATTAATCTTTTTAAAAAATGCGTAAAATGATACAAAAAAAACGTAGACAAAAGTCTTTTTATCGAGGGATTCGTGCAGAAAAATTGGCCGCTTGGTGGCTACGTTGCAAAGGGTTTCACATTGCCGAAAGGCGTTTTAAAACAAAATGTGGGGAAATTGATTTAATTGCACGACGTGGAAATCTTGTGTTAATCGTTGAAGTTAAAGCACGTTCATCGTTGGCTGAAGCAATGGAAGCGGTTTCCCGAATGAATGAAAGGCGAATTGAAGCAGCTGCCGATATTTGGCTCGCACGGCAAAAAGATTATGCCCTTTTATCTGTACGCTTTGATTTAATTGCAGTTTTACCTTGGCGTTGGCCACAGCATATCCCTGCATTTTTTACATCTGATCAATAAAAGGCAGCCCCCGTTTTAACCATATTCAATAAAAAACATTTCGTTTTTATGTGCATGTGCGTTAAAAAGTGTGTAATAATTGAGCGCTATAAGGAGTGAAATATGGATGATTATGAAAAGTTTGCAACAGGTTTGCTCATTGTTTTTGGAGCGCTGATTATTGGTGGTTTAATGGCAATGCATATTGTGCTTATGAATAAACCAGGTTTTTTATTTGCATTAGCCGCAGCTGTTGTTGGTTGGTTTTCTGCTTTTGCCGTTCTCTTTGACAAGCCTAAAATCTATTTGGGCTTGATTATTTTTGCTATGTTATGTGTTGCTTCTTCAATTAGCGTTTATGTTAGTTAAAACACTTGAGATGTTGATTAAGATTCCTTTTAAATTGTAAAACTGAGAAATAGAAATGAGACTTGGCTTTTTAGGAACGGGTACAATCAGTGCTTCAATGGTGAATGGCTTAATGACAAGCACCTTTGATGTTTCTTCTATTGTTGTTTCACCTCGCAATGCACAAACAGCAGAGCGCCTTTCAAACACTTATAACAAAGTTATGATTGCTGAAAATAACCAAACATTGCTCGATGTTAGTGATTGTGTTTTTCTTTGCTTACCCAACCAAATTGCAGAAGACGTTTTGCGCTCTCTTCGTTTTCGTCCAGAACAGCTGGTTATTTCCGTACTTGCTATGGCAAAAGCAGCAGAAATAGAAGAGTGGATTAATCATAAAGTTTATCGTGCTGTTCCATTACCTTTTGTTGCAGAATGCAAAAATTTGACACCAATCTATCCCGATCATCCCTTCTTACGCACTTTATTTGACGCATTGGGGGGCACATTGGTGCTGGATAAGGAAGAGCAGTTTAATCTTTTTATGACAGCTGGTTCACTTATGGGAGTATATTTTAATTTTATAGAAAC
>NZ_JBHIMK010000045.1:0-12711 GCF_042194085.1 Bartonella sp. MU70NMGDW | reverse complement strand
CTGGATAAGGAAGAGCAGTTTAATCTTTTTATGACAGCTGGTTCACTTATGGGAGTATATTTTAATTTTATAGAAACAGCCCATCAGTGGTTTATAACACAAGGGTTAAAAAACCAGCAATCAGCAGAATTCCTTACCATGATGTTTGGAAATCTTACGGATGAAATGCGTAAAACTATAGCAACTGATCGTTCTGCACTTCTCGATTTTGCACTGCTTGAAAAAGAGTTTTCAACAAAGGGTGGAACAAATGAATTTTTGTCAAATTACTTTTCTCATCAAGGGGGAAGGAATGCTTTAACAACGGCTCTTGAGGCTACTTTGCAAAAAATGAATGCTTCTAAAAAGACTTGACCAACATTTTTTTATCATCTCAATAAGAAAGAGCTAAATGTTGAAGATTTATATCAAGAAAACTCATATCGAAAAATGCTTTTTACACCTGAAAAAGATATCATCTTATGAAGAGAATTGATTTTTAAAATATTTTTTACAACCTTTTACAATTTTTCTAAATTATTTTTATTTTCTGTCTTCTTCTTTTATCCTCAATACCAATATTTTTTCTACCTCATGGTTCTATCTCTTCTAATTTGGGTCCCCTTCAGGTTATCCAAACGCATGAATAATTTTTTGTTTATTTAACCTATATACTCTACTCACACATTAAAACTTCCCCTTACAAAGAAGCAACTATTTTTACGTCTTCCATGATTGTGTTTTAATAAACTTTCTCAAACAAATATCCATTTAAAAAAGTTGATTTTTTATTTGATCAACAATTTTACGATACAGTTTAGTATGCTCTTTACTAGGCTTAGCAACAAAAATAGGGGTCCCCTCATCTGAAAAAAATCGTAAAGCTGCATCAAGCGGTATTTCCGCTAAGAAAGGGACTTCTCGACGTTCCGCTTCTGCCCGTGCACCACCATAGCCAAAAATATCATAGCGTTTTCCCGTATCAGGAGCGATAAAATAACTCATATTCTCAATAATTCCTAAAATAGGAACATTGACTTTCATAAACATTTCTATTGCTTTACGCGCATCCACTAAAGCAAGATCTTGGGGCGTAGAGACAACCAACGCACCTGTTAACTGTACCTGTTGTGCAAGCGTTAGTTGTGCATCCCCTGTACCTGGCGGCATATCAACGACTAAAACGTCCAGAGGTCCCCATAAAACGTCTCGTAACAATTGCGTTACCGCTGCCATAACCATAGGACCACGCCATACTACCGGCTTTTCTTCCTCAACCAAAAATCCCATCGACATCAATTTAAGTCCGAATTTTTCAAGAGGTTGAATCTTTTTTTCTTCAATGAGCTGTGGTTTTTGATTAACAAGTCCTGTCAAACGCGGCAAAGATGGACCATAAATATCAGCATCCATCACCCCCGTCTTGAAACCAGAATCTTGTAAAGCTAAGGCGATATTTATTGCCATTGTCGATTTTCCGACCCCTCCTTTTCCAGAAGCAACAGCAATCACATGCCGCACACCTTCTATGGGCATTTTGATCGGTAAGAGATTTGCTCTCCGTCTAGGTGCTGCCTTTGTTGTTTTTTCTGCTGTAAGTGTGACAACAACAGATTCCACTCCCTCCAAAGCACATACCATCTTTTCAGCAGAACGACGCAATGATTCCCATTCTTGCACACCTCCATCAGGAACTGTAATGGAAAAAAAAACCTTACCATCAGCAATCAATATTTCTGAAAGAAGCCCCAACGACACAATATCGCTTTCAAGATCTGGTCCTTTGATTTTACGTAATACGTTGCGGACAGCCTCACTTGTAATAGAATCCAAGTTCTTTCCTCTCTATAAAAATACCAGCAAATACAAGCATAAGAACGAAAAATACTTACAGGTTCATCACCTGATAATTTTCTACTTTACTCAGAATTATAAAGTATAAATTACTTATCTCTTATCTCTTATCTCTTATCTCTTTTCTCTTTTCTCTTTTCTCTTTTCTCTTTTCTCTTTAAAAATATGAAACCATCCTTAAATAAAGAATCTCAAACATAAAATCTGCTATAAAATCCTATCAATCGTATTTTTCTACAACCACTTTAATGAATGTTCTGATAAAAATTTTGTAAAAACAAAAACTGAAAAAATTTTTTAATATTAAAGGATACTTTAAATTGAGTATACAGTAATCAGTCACACTTTCTTTAATTCTTTAACGCCCTAGTCATTTATTTTCTGTAGACTCAATCGTTATTTCTGACACTCTTACAGTATCGTAAAAAAATATCACAGACGGTTGTAAGGTGTTTTGTATTCTTTCAAGAGCGAGAAAAACAATCTAAGATTGACTTTTTTTATATTTTTCCTTATGGGTTAACAGCCGTATGATAGGATAAAATCGTTCATCTCGCGCATAACTGCTCATAAAACGAAGATTAAGAAGGGCCGCACTCCGCGGTATTTAAATAAATGAAACGTACTTACCAACCCTCTAAACTTGTCCGTAAACGCCGCCATGGGTTTCGTGCACGCATGGCTACAGCTGGAGGACGTAAAGTTATTGCTGCAAGACGTGCTCGTGGACGTAAGCGGCTCTCTGCTTAACCATTTAAATTTTCACAACCGTTGAGGATTGCTCACCATTTCTTCGTTGTGAAACTTTTGTTATGAACCTCTAATGCCTGCTTGCAGGCATTTAGTGAAATTGCGAAATGTTCTTTTATGAAGAAAAAACATCCCTGCCGTATTCGCAAAAGAGCAGACTTTTTGGCTGTCCGTACAGGAGAAAAGCGGCGTGGTCCTTTATTTTTGCTCGAAGTTAAATCTCGTGAACAAACAACAGAAAGAAAAGATTCTCTTGTTGCACGTGTAGGCTTCACGGTTACCCGTAAAAACGGTAATGCTGTGAAACGCAATCGTATCAAAAGGCGCTTGCGTGAAGCCGTAAGAGTTGGTGTAACAAACCACATGGAAGCAGGAACAGACTATGTCATTGTAGCATATCGTGATGCGTTACATGCGCCTTTTACATCCTTAATTAGTGAATTAAATCGGCGAATAAAACCAAAAATAAAACATCAGCAACAACAACAAGGGTGTACGGATGGAATATAACCGCAATTTCTTTATCGCTATTGGCTTATCTTTCGTAGTGCTCATCGCATGGCAATTTCTTCATGTTGCTCCTAAACAAGCAAAGTTACAAAAACAACAAGTCATCACACAGCAATTGTCAAAACAACAATCAACCCTTTCTACTACCACGACGAATTTTTCTGACGATACCTCAACGCATCAAGCAACATCTATCATCGAACAGCCAATGACACCTGAAATCCGGAAAGCTGTATTGGCCAAAACAAAGCGTATTGCGATCAAAACCAATGAACTGGAAGGCTCTATTAATCTTGTTGGTGCACAATTTGATGATCTTCACCTCAAAAAATATCGTTTAACAGTCGATAAAAAATCACCGGAAATCGATTTGCTGAATCCTAAGGGTTTCAAAACGACCTACCTTGCTGAATTTGGTTTTGCAAGTGCATCTTTACCAGCAAAAGCTTTGCCACAATCGGATACACAATGGCAAATAGAGGGAAACAATACAATCCTGACTCCTTCAACACCTATCACTTTAATTTATAATAATGGACAAGGACAGATCTTCCGGCGTATTCTTTCTGTTGATGATCATTTCATGTTTACCATTGAAGATTCTATCAGCAATGAAAGTGATCAACCAATATATCTCTCATCCTATGCCCGCGTTGCACGTGCAGCACCACCAGAACATACAAATGCAACCTATTTACTTCATGAAGGTATGATAGGTATTGCAGGAGATTCGCTCAAAACTGAAAAATATAAAACCTTAGCAGAGCTTGATCCAAATCCTGATAATGGGCAAAAGAGCATGACTTTCTCCAAAGTAACAGGAGGTTGGATTGGTATTACCGATAAATATTGGGCTGTAGCAGTTATTCCCCCGCAAAATAAAGAATATACAAGCCGTTTTATTTATTTTGATCGTTTGCAAACGCATTATCAGTCTGACTTACTAGGATCGCTTTTAACGATTGCTCCAAATGAAACAAAAACTATTACAAATCGGCTTTTTGCTGGTGCAAAACAAGTTGAAATTATTAATAACTATCAAAATGACCTAAAAATCAAAAAGTTTGCTCTTTTAATTGATTGGGGCTGGTTTGATTTCATCACCAAACCAATGTTTTCTCTCATTGATGTCCTTTATAAACAAACAGGAAATTTTGGTATCGCCATCCTTCTTGTCACGGTGCTCTTAAAAACTCTTCTTTTTCCTCTAGCCAATAAATCTTATAAATCTATGGCACGCATGAAGCTTTTACAACCGCGGTTGCTAGAAATAAAAGAAAAATATCCCGATGATAGAACCAAGCAGCAACAAGCAATAATAGAACTATATAAAACCGAAAAAATTAATCCCCTTGCTGGTTGTTGGCCAATGTTGGTTCAATTCCCAATATTCTTTGCTCTTTATAAAGTTCTCTATATCACCATTGAAATGCGCCATGCCCCTTTCTTTGGCTGGATTGAAGATTTAGCGGCACCCGATCCAACTTCTCTTTTTAACTTGTTTGGTCTCTTACCGTATACAACTCCAACATTCCTTATGATTGGTGCATGGCCTTTGATTATGGGAATAACGATGTTTTTACAAATGCGTATGAATCCCGCTCCTCAAGACCAAACGCAAGCGATGATATTCACATGGATGCCTGTTGTCTTTACTTTTATGCTCGCCTCTTTTCCTGTTGGTCTCGTTATCTATTGGGCATGGAACAATATATTATCAATCATTCAGCAAGGTATCATGATGAAGCGCCAAGGAGTTAAAATTGAGCTTTTCGATAATCTGAAAACCATGTGGAGAAAATCACCCAAAAAAGAAGTGCATGAATGACAATAGATTCTTCCCTTTCTGGAATTTTTTCTCGCAATTGGATTTTTATTCGTGGTGTACCAGCAATACGCTTTCTCCCCCCTGAAGGACCACCAGAAATTGCATTTGCAGGACGTTCCAATGTTGGAAAATCATCTTTAATAAACGCTCTCGTCCAACAAAAAAGCTTAGCACGCACCTCAAATACACCAGGACGGACTCAAGAGCTTAATTATTTTGTCCCCGATGGCTTCAGTGGGCAGCTGGGAGATCTTCCCCCTCTAGCATTAGTAGATATGCCTGGTTATGGTTTCGCTGCTGCTCCTAAAAATCTGGTCGATGCGTGGACAAATTTGATTTTTAGCTATTTACGGGGGCGCACAACATTAAAACGTGTATATATCTTAATTGATTCACGACACGGAATCAAAAACAATGATGAAGATGTTCTTGCTCTCCTTGATAAAGCAGCCGTTTCTTATCAAATTGTTTTGACAAAAAGCGATAAAATCAAATCAAATGCCTTGGAAAAATTAATTATGAGCACACAAACAAAGCTTCTCAAACGTCCGGCAGCTTATCCTGAGCTTCTTGTAACCTCTTCAGAAAAAGCTCTCGGTTTAGAAGAATTACGTGCTGCCATTTTGCAAACCATCGCATAAAAGAACAATTGCTATTATTAACAATTTATTAATTATAATTACTAGCAGCTGCTAATGATCTTGTACTTCTAGTCAAGCATCTTTATAAAAATGATTACTTGAAAGAATTCTCATCAACTCTATTTGATAGTGTAAATTATGCTGACACTTTTTCACTCTCCCCTATCCGCTGCCTCGCGCTTCATACGCCTCATTCTTGGGGAATATGGTGTAACCACTCAACTGATTGAAGAATATGAATGGGCAAGAAGACACGAATTTCTAGCCCTCAATCCCGCTGGTCATGTTCCTGTTTTTCTCGATGAACACGAGGTTCCATTATCAGGTCCTCTTGTTATCTGCGAATATTTAGACGAAACACATGGAAGTTTACGACAAGACAATAAGCTCTTTCCGGAAAATCCTTTAGATCGTGCGGAAGTACGCCGTCTCAATGACTGGTTCTTAAATAAATTCGAAAATGAAGCAACGCGCCATATCGTACGAGAACGAATCCATAAACGTGAAATGCCACTTGCCATTGGTGGTGGTGCTCCTAATTCACAAATTTTACGCAATGCACGTGCCAATATTTTACCACATATGAACTATCTCAACTGGCTCTGTGCCTCTCGCGATAGCTTAGTCGGTTCTGCCTTGTCCTATGCAGACCTAGCAGCAGCAGCCTCTATTTCTGTACTTGACTTTCTAGGGGAAATTGACTGGGAACAATCTCCTGCTGCCAAAGACTGGTATATGAGAATTAAATCACGCCCTTCTTTTCGTTCTCTTTTAACAGATCGCGTCCGCGGAATTGTTGCAAGTGCTCACTATGCAGATCTTGATTTCTAGCCTTCTCCCACAAAAAAAGTAAAAACGATATTCTATCTAAAGGATATTTATAGGCTTATGAATTTTTATGCATGCGTATAAACAATACGATAATACATTGATTTAGAATCATATTAAACAGAGAATAAGCCCCCCATAATATTTTTTTATTTTATCCCCCTTATAATGCATGAAAAAAATCACTTTCTTGACGTATCACAAAAATATTAGCACAGGAATAAAAATTATTTAAGAAAAGACTTTAAAGAATCTCTTTAAATATAAGAGCTGTAGCATCACTGGAAGCTAGGCAAATAAAATAACAATACTTAACACATGTTATCCTCCATTCTCCCCAATATATGAAAAAACGCATTACATAACATATATACTATTTTCTCTATAACAAACAAAGCCTCATCATGCGTTTTTACAACATAACAATTTTTTCAACTGACTTTCCTAAAAGATAAAGAATCCGACCAATTCTCATGTATAAACAATTCAACTTCTTGTTGGTCCCTTATTTCTACCCCCTTTTACGTGATTTTATTAATGGATAACATATTGATATAAAATGATTAAATGATCGTTTTTTTAACTTGAATCATCAATTCCAAATACCTTTTTCTCATTACCTTCATCAAATTTGAAACAATCAATATCGCTTGCTTAAGCATCACACATGGAATTGTGTGTGTGAAAAAATATTAAAGAAAAGCATAAATTGACAACATAGGTGTATTTTGTTCAGGAGATCTTGTTTTGCATGAAGAACGCCCCCCTTAAAGAACAAAAAAACAAAAGCGTAAAGTAATACACAATCTTCATTAGGTTTCATAAGCAAACCTTATTTAGGAATATTCATGACACACTCTAACGAAAAACATCTCTATTTAAATTTGTAAATCTTATATCACTTGCTCTAAACAACAGTGTTTTACAGCACAAGAAGATAAATTAAAGCAGGAAAATTTTTTTCCTATAAAGAAAAAGAACCATTGGAAAGAAGGCAAGAATTTGCCTATACTGCACAGTGAAGTATTATAAGGAGATAAGAATGCGCCTTACAGTTGTTGGTGCAAATGGGAGAATGGGACGTGAACTCATTACAGCAATCCAACAGAGGAAAGATGTAGAGCTTTGTGCTGTTCTTGTACGCAAAGGCTCACCGTTTGTAGGAAAAGATGCCAGTGCCTTAATTGGTTCAGATTCTCTTGGGATTGGCATTACTGACGATCCTGAAAATGCCTTTTCTAACACAGAAGGTATTTTAGATTTTTCTCAACCAGAAGCCAGTATTCTTTATGCTAACTACGCTGCTCAAAAAAGCCTTGTCCATATTATTGGCACCACAGGATTTAGCAAAACAGAAGAAGAAAAAATTGCAGATTTTGCGAAATATACAACAATTGTCAAATCCGGAAATATGAGCCTTGGAATAAATCTTTTGGCCAACCTTGTAAAGAAAGCCGCTAAAGCATTAGAAGCCAATGATTTTGATATCGAAGTTTATGAAATGCATCACGCGAACAAAGTTGACGCCCCTTCTGGAACAGCCCTTCTTCTTGGCCAAGCAGCAGCTGAAGGGCGCAATGTTACGCTTAAAAATGTGCGTGTCAACGAACGCAATGGTTATATAGGTAAACGCGAAAAAGGCTCCATTGGCTTTTCTTGTTCACGTGGTGGAACAGTTGTTGGAGAACACAGTGTCATTTTTGCCGGTTCCCATGAGCGCATTGTTCTTTCACATACAGCGCAAGAACGCTCTATCTTTGCCAATGGCGCATTAAAAGCAGCTTTGTGGGCAAAAAATCATGAAAACGGTCTTTATTCAATGCTCGATGTTTTGGGATTGAACGATGAATTTTAAACAATCAATAGAATAGAGGCAATTCATAATGGAACGCATACTTGTACTAATTCGTCATGGACAAAGTGAATGGAATCTCAAAAACCTTTTTACCGGTTGGAAAGATCCCGATTTAACAGAAAAAGGTCATGCAGAAGCGATAGAAGCAGGAAAAAAACTGAAAGAATATGGTTTGAAGTTTGATATCGCTTATACATCTGCCTTACAGCGTGCTCAAAAAACGGCTCAGCACATTTTAGAGCAAATGGGACAATCAGATTTAGAAGTGATAAAAAATCCCGCATTAAATGAACGTAATTATGGTGATCTTTCTGGTTTAAATAAAGATGAAGTACGCCAACAATGGGGACAAGAGCAAGTGCAAATGTGGCGCCGCTCTTATACGATTGCGCCCCCGAATGGAGAAAGCCTACGCGACACCGGTGCGCGCATCTGGCCTTATTATCTTTACCACATCCAGCCTCATATTTTGCGCTCCCAAACTGTTTTGATCGCAGCGCATGGAAACTCTCTTCGTGCTCTTATTATGGCGCTTGAAGGTCTCTCCGGTGAGGAAATTATATCTCAAGAATTAGCAACCGGCATTCCTATTATTTATACATTTAGTCCGGATTCAACAATTTTATCGAAGACAGTCCTCGCACCTTAAACTTCTAAAATCATGATCTCCCAAAAAATCAATTCAATCGTTTTAAGCTAAAAAAATAAATTCTATAATTTCATTGACAGAATTGCTTCATACGCTTAGATCAATTTTATGAGCCCAGATGGCGGAATTGGTAGACGCGCAGGTTTCAGGTACCTGTGCCGCAAGGCGTGGAGGTTCGAGTCCTCTTTTGGGCACCATTTTATTTATTAAACATATTGAAATATATAGATTTTTTCTTTAAATAGCCATTTTCAGACCAGCTTTTAGACCACCTTATACGGTTTATACAACTTTACCTAATTTACTCCTATTTTCTCCTTATTTTTCTTTGGAGTGACGGTTAAGATCTCTTTCTTTCTCCACCTCACTGCTCTACCTAGCTTATATAGTTCTGGAAATACCCCTTTGAAATACCCAATTACAAATTGTGGTTGTGGATACACTAAAAAGCTTTGCACATTCACGGGTTGTTACATATCTATCTCCATCATCAAGTATCATCTCATTGCCTTTCTCTTTTTTATATTAATTAAATGGGCGGGGGTGTTGGGGGAAGCACCCCCATAGGTTTAAGCGGCTTTTGTCAAAATCTTGTGCATCTCTTGTTCTATTTCCGCTAAGAAGGTTTCAACAGTTTTATTAATCTCTTCAATGTGTTTCTCATCATGGAGGATGCGTTTGATTTTCATTCTCAAACCAGTAGATTTACCTACAAAGTTTGGATTATAGTCCATGAAATCACACCATTTGCGTCCGGTGCATGCCATTTGGAATTGCATCTGTACGTGATATTCTGGCTTGATTTCGTCATATACAAAAAAACGAAGATGAGTCGTTGATTGTGAACATTTGACTTCAATTAAACCGTCCTCTCCAATGAACCCATCAGGACTTGCATCAACTATTTCTATTGTAGGATGTTGGATGAATCCACATTCTATTATATCGACATTATAAATGAATGCATATTCTTTCAAGGTATCATCCTCATGTTCAATGCCCCATTGCATAGCAGGTGTTGTATGAGATTGGCTTATTTCCCCTGTTAAGCGCTCTTATTATGAGTTTCATTTTGTAATCTTCACATTTGCTTTTCAGCAAACATTTTGCTGCCTTACTGAGTACGCTGTAGACATTAGATGCGGTGACTTTACCCAAGCGTGCTTGAAACTATTCTGCTGTTCGTTGCTCCATCTCACACCGCCGTTTGTTGCTCTTGTTGTGCTTTATTCATTTGCGCGCGTTGCTTTTTTTTCAAAGAAAACAAAGCAGTTTGTGCTTGTTTATAAGACATATCTGTGAAGTTTTTTACTCCTATGAAAGAGAGAAGCTTACTTTTATCCGATCTTGTCTGTTCTATTAATTCTCTGATCTCATTCATTTGTTCAATAAAGATACCTGAAAGAAGCCTTGTTCCATCGTGCGTAGGTGAGAGTAGAACCAACCGCTTGGATGTTATTTTTGCTCCCTGTAGCATCAAAAGGAAATATTCCTTTTATTGAGTGTCAATCAAAAACATCTAAACACAAGGAGTTCTTTATGAACAATCTTATAGAAATTAGAGAACAGGTTATTAATCCGGAAGCTGTTCAAACAGTAAACGCACGCGAGTTGCACACATTTTTTGGAATAGGAAAACGTTTTTCTAATTGGATTACAGATCGTATTAATCAGTATGAATTTGAAGAAGGAAAAGATTTCATAAAAACACAAGATTTGCGGTTCCCAAAATTGGGAAGCGTAAAATCTAGGGCTGTTACAGCAATTAATTATCACCTTAGATTAGATATAGTAAAAGAGTTCTCAATGGTTAAACGCAATAAGAAAGGACGTCAAACATGTCGCTATTTTATTGAATGCGAAAAAACAAGTTGAAAAGCCAATCTGTTGATTATGAATTATTTTCTTATGAGTGTTTAAAAAAACCTGCCGGTGTTGAAGAGATCTTAGGATTGATGATAAAACGTTTGTTAGATGCAAATGGACTCGAAAAAGAACTTGAACATTATAAAGCTCTCATTAAAGAAGTAAAACAGGTCTTAAAAAGATCTTTCATGAAAGCTGCATAAGTAAAAAACAGAAATCCCCTCCTCTTTCTCAAAAATGAGGAGGTGGTTGGTTTAGATACCACTTGCTTTTTTAAGACTTCCCCATACGCACGCGCCAGTCTCTCCCCGGTTTCTTACAAAGAGGCAATAACGTTTTGGTCAAGAAATAAAGTAACCGCCTATTTGGGAGATTCAACTGGTAGACGCCCATATTTGCGGCGTTCTTGTGCTACATATAAAAAAAAGAAGCAGGTAAAACTTCTTTAGCTGGCTTTAGGCCTACAAGTTCTTCATCTGTTAGTGGTGGGGAATCCACAGCGTCCCAATCTTCTTTTGTGTAGCCACATCCTGTTCCAAAGGTTTTTTTAGTCATTGAAAACCTCTCTTTCTTATTCTCTTGAGGAAAATTGATAATCGACACCGCTTCATTGCCAAGCTTTGCAAAAACAACAACTACGATGCCATCAGAAAAATGTCCAATAGCCCTCATGCGATTTGAATTTGTGCATCAATAAGAGCATGTTCCCAGTCAAAGTAAATAACATCAGCAAAATCAAGCTTATGTTTATCAATGTTTAAAGCTCTTTATTGGTCCATCCTACACTATCTTCATATACTTTTATGTACACGAAAAATATCACACCATCAATAAAATTAAAGTGTACAATAATTCGCACAAACCATTTAAAATAGAGAAACTATGAATAAAAAAAACGGCATAGCATATCGGTTCGTGCGTTTGTGAAAAAGATGCGTGTCTCTCCTAATACGGTTGTTTCACGATTTAAAACAGGCAAATTTGATGAGGCTCTTTTTGAAGATGGTTCTATCAATGAAGCTCTTGCAATAGCCATATGGAATGAGAATCCAACAAAGCGCCCTGCTTCACTTTTAGCGCCTGATGGACAACCACAGACAAAGATAAAACAAGCCTCCACAGATGGAGCCAATGAATACAAAATAGACACTGGAGCAGATGCAAGTTCCGCTTGAAAGCGAAAAAATTGCACTTGAACGACTACGCGAAACAACCGTTGACCGTGAAGAAGTAAAGAGAGCAGCCCGTGAGTTTGGAAGAGCGCACCGTAATGCCATGTTGAATTTTCTTCATTTTCTAATTGTTTAGATAGAAAAACTATCTTTAAGTTTACTTTTTTAACGCTATAACGATATTATCATGTGATAACCGCAATAATACAAAAAACGAATCATTCCTTCTTTGCAAATAAATATTTTAACTATACCTTGTGAACCAAAGAATTTTTATTCTTAACAATTAAGAATTTAAATAATTCTTTCTTATATCCTCATCATCACTCAAAATCAAAGACCCTTTCTTCACTATAAAATAGCATTTACAATGCATACCATTTAAAAAATAAAGGCCCTATCAAAGAGATAGAACCTTTTAAATTTAAGCTCCTTTATCCTACAAAACTAGAATTTGTAAGCTATTCCTGCGCGAAAATCATTCGTCTTATACTTAACTTCAATCTCGTCTTTAAATTTCTTTTTACCAAAATCTGAGTAACGATACTCCGCACGCACAACAAGATGATCTGTCATTGCAAAATCAACACCACCACCGAGAGTATAACCAATCATCGTTTTTGTTGCATCCGATGTCCTACTAAAGGGCTCACCTCCCGTAATTACTGTCGACAAAATATCCTGAAACTGTCCATAAGCAATACCACCAGCAATATAAGGCATCACACGCCCCGCAGAAAACCCAACACGCACCCGTGTAGCACCTGTCCATTTTTGTT
>NZ_JBHIMK010000449.1:0-946 GCF_042194085.1 Bartonella sp. MU70NMGDW | reverse complement strand
ATCCTCCTACTCAAAATTGTTAACCTTTCACTCAAACTTCCTCATATATATTAATTGTATTAGAAGTAGGGATTTATGGAATATGTAATTTATGCGCATAAAGGCTTTGCATAGAAGAAGGACAAAACGTACAAACCACGAAATGCCCAAAGCTATCAAATAGATATAGTAACCATTCTTATAACCTTTTCAAAACAATTCTTCCTTAGCTGAAAACAACAATTCTTTATTCAAATATCTATCTACATTGCTCTTATAAAAGTTCCTGTTGTATAACTTTTACATCACACAAAAGCATCTTCTTAAAAAGCACCCAACCGCTTGAAAACCAGTGATGAAATGGTTTTTGTCTCTTAAAACCACACAGAAACGCCGTGAGAAGGCGCGTAAAATGTAGTTCCTAAATGTTGTGACAGTTCTTTACTTGCTCAGAAAAATCACACAAAAATTCTTATTCTCATAACCAGTAAAATAGAGAGAAAAAGTGAGATAGGAGAGTGAACACCAAATAGCTAATAGCTTGAGATAATATCTTATAACTAACAGCCTAACCCTTACATAGGGTTTGTTCAACTAAAACTATAGCTCTGTAATTTTTGCACTTAAAAGGCTCGAAGAAGCTAAACTAAAAGAGGTGCTGCTTTCTTTTACGCTTTTACCTTTCCGTGAGCTTAACCACATATCTATGACAAGGTCGTCTATCTCTATCCTCTGTACCAGGAGCTACAAATCGGATGATTTCTTACCTACCTTAAATATACTTTTGTGAAAAGCACTTTAAAGGTCGTGTTTTATTTTATTCGAAATGCTTTTATGGAAAGGCTTATTGCGCTAAGAGCAAGGAAAAAAACGTGTAAGATTCCAATGATAATGAAGAACTTATCGATGAAGTTATAATCTGATCTTATTTAATTTCTACTAAATCACCATCAGGAACCCTAGGATA
>NZ_JBHIMK010000448.1:0-948 GCF_042194085.1 Bartonella sp. MU70NMGDW | reverse complement strand
AACTTCATCAAGCCAAGGAATACGATTGACAAGAGCAGGAAGATTAGCAATCGTCAAATCGTGACCTGCATTGATACCTAATTGCACCTCTTTGGCTTTTTTTGCTGCTAAAACAAGTTTATTGAGCTCTTGAACTTGTTTTATTTTGTCCTGAAATGCACCACCGTAAGGTCCCGTATAAAATTCCACACGATCAGCACCCATTGCTTTAGCAATATCAAGACCATCGACAGTAGGGTTAGCAAAAAGGGATACACGAATCTTTCTTTTTTTTAAATTCTGAATAATAGGTGCTAAAAATTCTGCATCATGAGCAAAATTCCAACCATGATCAGACGTTGACTGATCTGGATCATCAGGAACAAGGGTAATCTGATCCGCGTAGTTTTCAGCGATATCTAAAAATTGATCACTGGGATAACCTTCAATATTAAACTCAGCTGTAGGAAAATTGTTCTTGATTAAACAGTATATATCTGGCAAATCCGCAAAACGAATATGCCTTTCATCAGGGCGTGGATGAACCGTCAAACCTGCTGCTCCAGCAGCAAGCGCTATATGCCCAATATTCGTGATACTTGGCCACGGAAGATTACGTCGATTACGCAAAACAGCAACAGCATTAAGATTAACCGAAAGTTTTACCGCCATGCCCATTTCCATTTTTTATAGTATGTAACAAGATAGAAAAAAGGCATTTTCTATCTGAAACTTAGATGATATACATATTTTTTTCTATCGAACAATCATTAAACGTTCTGCTGCGCGCGTAATTCCCGTATAAAGCCAGCGCGCATACATCTCACGAAATGCAAAACTTTCATCAAACAAAACGACGTTATTCCATTGAGAACCTTGTGCTTTATGAACAGTTAATGCATACCCATAATCAAAATCATCATATCGCTTTTTTAATTGCCATGAAATTTCTTGATCAGGGTTTTCAAA
>NZ_JBHIMK010000447.1:0-951 GCF_042194085.1 Bartonella sp. MU70NMGDW | reverse complement strand
ATTTTAGCTTTATCATGGCCATAGGGAATGAGATTTTCATGTGAGATACCAATTTTTTGTGCAATTTCAATAATATGTTGTTTTTTAGCAGTGCGAGCAATTTCAATATCTGTTTTAGGCATGGAAAAATTCTTTAAACTTATCTTTTATTAATATTCGAGATCTGTACCCCATAGGTTAATTAGAAAAATTCATAGAGAACAGAAAATATTAAGATATCATAGAAGTCGATGATATGCCATGCAAGAGATAATGCTAAAGAAGCACAAGAAGAGTTTTATTGTTTTTTGGGAAAAAGAATCTCTCTGCTTTTAAGCAGTAAAAATACGTTTAATTCAATTAAAAATATTTCGAAAAGAAGCTTTGGTTTGCAACAAAATTCTGATGATATTAATGGATACCATAAGTGTTTGATGGTGGTACGTTTTAGAAGTAGTTTATTTGTTCTTTCCAATAACATACTGAAAAAGTTTTACATGGTGATAAACCGGAATTTATGGTGGCATATCTGAAGTGCCTATTAAGATGGGACTACTAGGAATAAAATATTCAGAAACATCCAGTTATGGAAAATTAGAAATAAGCACGTAAAAAATTACCTAACTGATTAGAGAGTATAATCCGGAAGAGACCGAAAACAAGCTCATAGATTGAAAAAAGAAAACAACAACACACGCTACTCATGCAATCGCTACAATTATTAGCTAATAAAAGCGCCTTAGGGCTGAATTGAAGGACTCATAACATCCTATTCTAGCAAAATGGCTAAAGAAACGACTCACAACAGAATGAAATAACAAAATACAAAAAAAGATAGGTAAAAATAAATTACAAAATAAATAATTTAAAGAGTCTCACTTTATAAGTAAGATATTTGATAGATGGCGCACCCGAAGAGATTCGAACTCCTGACCCCCAGATTCGTAGTCTGGTGCTCTATCCAGCTGAGCT
>NZ_JBHIMK010000446.1:0-951 GCF_042194085.1 Bartonella sp. MU70NMGDW | reverse complement strand
ATACTAATAACACCACCGTAGCGTCCATCAGCATAAAGAGCAGAAAGAATTGCTCGATAATCTGAACGCGCCTTGGCCAGTAAACCAGAAGAACTGGCAGATCCTTTCTCTTTATCAGCAACAAGAGAAGAAACAGATTTAACTATTTTTATACCTTCTAATGGCGCGCCTGGCGGTGCAACAACATCAACTTTATAAAATCTCTCTGTATTTTTGGCATAATGTGAAGGAGAATTTGTTTTCTTTTGACCAAAAAGAGGAATACCGAAAAAATCAAATGCAGCAAGTGGCTGTGGAAAAGAAAAAGAAAAACACAAGCCTATAAAGACACAGCGCACAGTCCCTGATTTTAACAAAATTCTTGTCTGGTATACCATAAAATCAGATACCTTATAATACACTTTGAATCTACTACGCTTTAAATAATATAAAAATAAGAAAGGTAAATATAATTACTTTGCACATTTTACACGTTTTATCACATCAAATAACACTCTGCGATACATAACGTCACCCTCCCCTTATATTTTCATAAAATTCTGCACTGTTGTATAACACGAACAGCCTCATTCTTTTTTCTTAACATATTTATTTAGCTTACTATAAATGTTTTATTGCGTCCCATACTATCATGGTTAAATTTGTACAAATGACTTTCCATGAGAACGCTAAAAAACTGCCCATCTATATAGATTTCTCTATAAAAAAAACCATAGAGATGCTTCTTGATTTTTATACATAGATATGATTGTCTCTACCAAGTCTAAAGGGGAAAAATAAATAAATGATCGCACGTATCACAACTGTTGCTTTTCGCGGTCTAGAAGCAGTTCCTGTCGATGTACAGGTTATGATTTCGTCTGGTAAAATAGGGATGGCTATTGTTGGATTAGCTGATAAAGCAGTTGCAGAAAGCCGTGAACGTGTACAAGCAGCCCTCCACGCTTGTGG
>NZ_JBHIMK010000445.1:0-952 GCF_042194085.1 Bartonella sp. MU70NMGDW | reverse complement strand
GAATTAATTAAAAATATGTGTTTGCTTGTCACAAGCGGGTTAGTATGTGGATAAAAATTATTAAAAATACTTCTAATAAATCATCTCAGGTGTCAAGGGTTGTTTCAACATTAGAACATGGCAAGTAAAATAACGGTGTTGGTTCGTCATCTGTGTAAACATTAAAATGGTGGTAAAAAAAGGATTTTATGTACTTCACAGGGATTTTTTATACGTTCTACAGGTACCATTGTGAAATAAAATGGCGTGTATTGAGAGATATCTTTAAAAAAAAATACATGCCGGAGCAACAGCTGTAGTGTTTTTAGGCGTTCTATTTTACCTGATACATCAGAGAAATGCTTTCATTAAAGAATAATAGTAAGATTAACGATTGATTTCTTTACGCCTTCATATTCTTCCTAAATTAGATTGTATTTGCGTTTCAAGAATAAATAAAACGGTAGGCAATATTTTTTTCAATCTGGTATACAAAAGCTGAGACTAAGGATTTTAATAATTCTCTAATCTCTGTTTCAAACTGCGGTGGCATGAGGGCTGGATATTGATTTATAAGCAACGGCAAAAGCGTATGCTTTAGTAAAGTAAATAAAGTCATACAATATAAAATTTATCAACCATGGATTGAAGAAGTATTCCGGCTTTTTATAAAATATTTTGCGAAACAAGGCATCGTACATCTGGTTTTGCATTCACTTATTCTTACAAAAACTTGCACAAATACCTTACGTCATATTATTAATAAGTCAATACACTGTTATATAGCTGAGAAAGTATTCAATACCCGACTAAAGAACTATGCACATGATTGATTTTATTTTTTAGTGCAATGAAATAAATTTTATCCTTCTTGGGAATCGTCACTCTTTTTTAGTTCTTCAAGTATTGGCATAGACATGATGTTATAGCCTGAATCAACATAATGGATTTCACCTGTAACACCTGATGATAA
>NZ_JBHIMK010000444.1:0-953 GCF_042194085.1 Bartonella sp. MU70NMGDW | reverse complement strand
CATCCTCTTAATGGGTTATTTAAATGCAAGAATAGATGCAATATGAGGGTAGGGGAATATAGTTATGATGCTCGTTTAAAAAGAAGCATCAAATTGTCGCTTCATAAAAATAAAGGTTGTGAATAAGCGCTTTTGCTTGCGATAGTTTGTCTAAATAAAAAGCAAAAATATTTGCTGAATCTATCGATATTCAATTGTAAAGGGCGAAATTCAAAAAGTGGATTAAAATTGTATAAAGTGTTAGGGCGATCGTATTTAAATTGTATTGTGTTCTATTGGCTTGATCTATTTGAAATTTTAGATTTATTAATATCTTGTATTTAAAGGAACTTCTCTTAATACCCTCAAGCTCATTTCGTGATGGGACCTGTAATGGCATATATAAAATACTTTGCGAACAGGATCATATAGAAACCATTGATTATTATCATTTTCATAAAATAAAAAGTGCAAGTTTATTTGAATAAAAGGTGTAAACCAACGCTCTCATACTGTTTTTTAGCTTTCTATCTTCTCTTTCAAAACTAGGATTGATATAACATTGGGAGCCGGAAAATAAGATGGTATCAGTTGACACCTTTCGTTAAGCGTAAAAATGGTTATTCTAAGAGTTTTATATTATTCACGGGAACTTTTCGTTATACATTCACGGGCGCTGTCGTGAAATCGGTTTAGATGCTCAGAATGTCTTTTTAAGAAAGCATGTAAATTGAAAAATACGTTATTTATGCAATAAAATTTATGCGATAACTTGTGATAGATTTCTTTTAGTATCTTGACGAATAAATTTGAGAACAATATGATGCACACGGTTTTATGAAATGCATTCTTGCTTTTCTTTTTAATTAAGGAGCCAATGATGGCGATGGGCGAGAAACCCGTTATAAGCCGTAAGGAGGCTGAAGAGGAAAAGCAAGGAGAATGTCTTCATTCAGAGGATTTGGAATGTCGTA
>NZ_JBHIMK010000443.1:0-953 GCF_042194085.1 Bartonella sp. MU70NMGDW | reverse complement strand
TCAACGAGCCATTTATTGTTTGGTTCACGTACGATAGCATTGTCGACATTATCATGTTCATCTTCGATATCACCAACGACCAATTCAACAATATCTTCCATTGAAACGAGACCATCTGTTCCCCCATGTTCATCAATAACTAAAGCCATTTGTGTTCGTGTAGTCTGCATCCGTGTTAATAATTTGCTTGCAAGCATAGAACTGGGAACAAAAAGAACTGTTCGGATCAAATCCAATTCACCGATTGGAGTATGTAAGTCTGTATGGTTTAATTGAAGCAAATCGGATTTTTGTTCGGTTTTTGTTGGGTTGATAATAAAGCGAGTCATGTAGTTAAGAATATCGCGGATATGAATCATGCCGCGCGGATCATCTAAAGTTTCAGCATAAACAGGTATGCGAGAATGACCAATTTTTGCGAAACATTTAAGGGTTTCTCCAAGAGAGGTGTTTATTTCTAATGCTTCGATTTCAGAACGAGGTATCATAACATCATCCACGCGTGCTTCACGTAAGCGTAAAATGTTATGCAGCATAGTACGTTCTTCAGGTGAGAAGAGGGCAGTATCTTTTTCATTGTTAGTCGTGAGTGCAACGGTAAGATCGTCGCGCAGTGACGTAGATGCACAATTACGACCACGTAAGAATGAAAATAAATGATTCATCAGGGAATATTTCTCTGTATGATTCGTCTGTTGAGAGGGGGCTTTTTCATTATTAGAAGATGCTTGACTATTATTTTGTGCATTTATTTTGTTTGCCATGGTTTTGAAATCTTCTAGACTTTCTTTTTATAATAGATAAATAAGAGGCTTTAAATGGTATGCTGGTAATACTGATTTTAAAAGTTAAATTTTATCATTGATAGACAATTCTGCGTAAGGATCTTTTATGGAAAGCTTTTGCAGAATTTCTCTTTCGAGCTTTTCCATTTGATATGCTTCATTATCAGT
>NZ_JBHIMK010000442.1:0-954 GCF_042194085.1 Bartonella sp. MU70NMGDW | reverse complement strand
ACTGATAATGAAGCATATCAAATGGAAAAGCTCGAAAGAGAAATTCTGCAAAAGCTTTCCATAAAAGATCCTTACGCTGAATTGTCTATAAATGATAAAATTTAACTTTTAAAATCAATATTACGAGCATACCATTCAAAGCCTCTCATTCACCTAATTATAAAAAGAAAGTTTAGAAGATTTCAAAACCATGACAAACAAAACAAATGCACAAAATAATAGTCAAACATCTTCTAATAATGAAAAAAAAACCTCTCAACAGACGAATCATACAGAAAAATATTCTCTGATGAATCATTTGTTTTCATTTTTACGGGGTCGTAATTGTGTGTCTACATCACTGCGCGATGATCTTACCGTTGCACTCACGACTGACAATAAAAAAGACACTGCCCTCTTCTCACCTGAAGAACGTACTATGTTGCATAATATTTTACGCTTACGTGAAGCACGCGTGGATGATGTTATGATACCACGTTCTGAAATCGAAGCACTGGAAATAAACACTTCACTTGGAGAAACCCTTAAATGCTTCGCAAAAATTGGTCATTCTCGCTTACCTGTTTATGCTGAAACTTTAGATGATCCGCGTGGCATGATTCATATCCGCGATATTCTTAACTATATGACTCGCTTTATTGTCAGCCCAACAAAAACCGAACAGAAATCCGATTTGCTTCAATTAAACCATACAGACTTACATACCCCAATCGGTGAATTGGATCTGATCCGAACTGTTCTCTTTGTTCCAAGTTCCATGCTTGCAAGCAAATTATTAACACGAATGCAAACTACACGAACTCAAATGGCTTTAGTTATTGATGAACATGGGGGAACAGATGGTCTCGTTTCAATGGAGGATATTGTTGAATTGGTTGTTGGTGATATCGAAGATGAACATGATAATGTCGACAATGCTATCGTACGTGAACCAAACAATAAATGGCTCGTTGA
>NZ_JBHIMK010000441.1:0-961 GCF_042194085.1 Bartonella sp. MU70NMGDW | reverse complement strand
TGGGGAGCAACGGTTGCCATCACAGTTGAGCGCATGCCCTATGTTCGACAACTTTTCTCAAGGATGACTTATTGTGGCGGTTACTCAGGTCATGGCGTTATGCTGGCTCCTTTCATGGGAAAATTATATGCAGAATGGTTGACTGGAAAATATGAACGTTTTGCCCATTTTCAGGACTTAAAGATTTCATCTTTTCCGGGAGGAAGAGTTTTGCGTTATCCGCTTATATTTTTAGCAATGCGTTGGTTTTCTTTAATGGATCGTTTTTAATAGAAATATTGCTTGAAATGAAGAAAATTAATGGCTTATTTAGTATCCGTTTGCTTTAATGATGAAAGCTTTTATAAGTGATATGGAATTTCATAATCGAATGGAAAAATAAACAAGTTTATGGTGCGTAAAATTATTCCAGTTTCTTCCTTTGATTGTATTGTTTTTGGTGGCAGTGGTGATCTGGCGTTGCGCAAGCTTTTACCGGCTTTGTATCATTGTCAGTGTGCTGGGCAATTCAGTGAGCCAACACGTATTATTGGGGTTTCGCGCACTTCCTTAAGTCATGAAGAATATCAAAATTTTGTTCGCATTTCTTTAGAAAAACATATCCATCCAAAAGATCTGGATTCAACAGAACTCAATCATTTTCTTGCACGTTTAACTTACGTTTCTGTTGATGTTTCCTCAAATCGAGGGTGGGAGGATTTAGCCCTCCTTCTGTCACAAGATTCAGCGGATATTCGAGCTTTTTATTTGGCTGTTGGTTCGTCACTTTTTGCTGACATTGCGATGAAGTTGGGAAAAAATGATTTGGTGACACCACAAACACGGATTATCATTGAAAAACCAATTGGTTGCGATGTAAAAACAGCTGTTTCACTCAATGATGTATTTGCAAGCGCCTTTAATGAAGAGCAGATCTTTCGTATTGATCATTATCTTGGGAAGGAAACTGTTCAAAATTTAA
>NZ_JBHIMK010000440.1:0-961 GCF_042194085.1 Bartonella sp. MU70NMGDW | reverse complement strand
TGGGGAGCAACGGTTGCCATCACAGTTGAGCGCATGCCCTATGTTCGACAACTTTTCTCAAGGATGACTTATTGTGGTGGTTATTCAGGGCATGGCGTTATGCTGGCTCCTTTCATAGGAAAATTATACGCAGAATGGTTGACTGGAAAATATGAACGTTTTTCCTATTTCCAAGACTTAAAGATTTCATCTTTTCCGGGGGGAGGAGTTTTGCGTTATCCGCTTATATTTTTAGCAATGCGTTGGTTTTCTTTAATGGATCGCCTTTAATGGAAACATTGCTTGAAATGAAGAAAATTAATGGCTTATTTAGTATCTGTCTGCTTTAATAATGGAAGCTTTTATAAGTGATATGGGATTTCATAATCGAATAGAAAAATAAACAAGTTCATGGTGCGTAAAATTATTCCAGTTTCTTCCTTTGATTGTATTGTTTTTGGTGGCAATGGTGATTTGGCGTCGCGCAAGCTTTTGCCGGCCTTGTATCATTGTCAGTGTGTTGGTCAATTCAGTGAGCCAACACGTATTATTGGGGCTTCCCGCACTTCCTTAAGTCATGAAGAATATCAAAATTTTGTCCGCACTTCTTTAGAAAAACATATCCATCCAAAAGATCTCAATTCAACAGAACTCAATCGTTTTCTTGCACGTTTAACTTACGTTTCTGTTGATGTTTCCTCAAATCGAGGGTGGGAGGATTTAGCTCTCCTTCTGTCACAAGGTTCAGCGAATATTCGAGCTTTTTATTTGGCTGTTAGTTCGTCACTTTTTGCTGATATTGCGATGAAGTTGGGAAAAAATGATTTGGTGACACCACAAACACGGATTATCATTGAAAAACCAATTGGTCGCGATGTAAAAACAGCTGTTTCACTTAATGATGCATTTGCAAGCGCCTTTAATGAAGAGCAGATCTTTCGTATTGATCATTATCTTGGGAAGGAAACTGTTCAAAATTTAA
>NZ_JBHIMK010000044.1:0-15037 GCF_042194085.1 Bartonella sp. MU70NMGDW | reverse complement strand
AGAAAGCTTAATTAAAATAACCTTCCAAAAGTTTTTTCTAATCTATTCTGAGAACATTCACATATTTTAACCAGAAATATTTTCAAAAAATTCTTTCATACGTGAAAAAAAGCCATGTGATTGCGGTGAATTCTCATGATTTGAAAGTTTTTCAAACTTTTGCAATAGTTCACGTTGCTCTTGCGTTAATTTCTGTGGTGTCTCAATCGTGATATGGATGTAAAGATCACCTCTTGCTTGCTGCCGACGCAACATGGGCATACCCTTGCCCTTAAGACGGAATTGACGTCCATTCTGTGTCCCTTCTGGGATCTTAACACGCGCTTTAACACCATCAAGATCGGAAACTTCAAACTCTCCTCCTAAAGCAGCTGTTACCATTGAAATAGGAACGCGACAGTGAAGGTCTGCTCCTTCTCGCTGAAAAAATTCATGCGGTTTAACGGAAAGGAAAATATAAAGATCACCATTGGGGCCACCACGAATACCAACATCACCCTCACCAGAAAGGCGAATACGCGTTCCATCTTCAATACCAGCTGGAACATTCACGCTCAATGAACGTTTTTTCTCTATGCGTCGTGTCCCCTGACATTTTGAGCATGGATCCATAATAGTTTCACCACGTCCATGACATGAAGGACATGTTCGCTCAATAGAAAAGAAACCTTGCGCAGCACGCACACGACCAGATCCATGACATGTTCCACAAACTTGCGGCTTAGAGCCCTTTCTCGCTCCTGATCCTTCACAAACATCGCACGTAACGGAACTGGGAATAGTAATTTCTGCAGTTTTTCCTGAAAATACCTCTTCTAAGGTTATTTCCATATTATAACTCAGATCTGCACCACGTTCGCGACCATCACCACGCTTACGGTGCGCACCTCCCATAATTTCGCCAAAAAAATCTTCAAAAATATCAGCAAACCCACCACCAGCAGCAAAACCTCCAAAGGGATTTGCTCCTCCTTGACTACCGCTATTTTCAAAAGCCGCATGACCAAATCGATCATAAGCAGCACGCTTTTGGGGATCTTTAAGGACTTCATAGGCTTCGCCAATTTCTTTGAACTTTCGCTCTGCCTCTTTATCCCCGGCGTTGCGATCAGGATGATATTGCATTGCCAACTTACGAAAAGCAGATTTCAACTTTTTATCATCACATTCACGAGTCACGCCAAGAATTTCATAATAGTCAACCTTCATCATGTATTCCTGATAATTTCTCTGTCATCCATCTTTATGGATAAGATTGCTTTTAATTTATATTTTTAGCAACAAAGTTGCAACTCACTCAAATAATAAAGCCCAGCCTTATATTTCAAAGGCCGGGTTTATAAATTAATCAACACATATGCTGACACTATTTCTTCTTATCATTAACTTCTTCAAAATCAGCATCAACAACATCGTCATTCTTTGCTTCTGTTTCAGTGTCAGCGCTCGCTGCTTGTGAAGCTTCATACATAGCCTGTCCAAGCTTCATACTGACTTCAGCTAATTTTTGCATCTTTGTTGTTACTTCTTCAGTATCACTGCCTTCAAGCGCAGATTTCAAATCAGATATTGCTGTTTCAATCTGTCCTTTTTCTTCAGCTGATACTTTATCGCCATATTCATTGAGTGACTTTTCAGTTGAATGAATAAGAGCTTCGGCTTGATTTCTAGCTTCAACACCTTCACGGCGCTTTTTATCCTCAGCTGCATGCTCTTCCGCATCCTGTACCATTTTTTCAATATCAGCATCACTTAAACCACCTGATGCCTGAATACGAATTTGATGCTCTTTACCAGTTCCCTTATCTTTGGCCGAAACATTAACAATACCATTCGCATCAATATCAAACGTAACTTCAATTTGAGGTATACCGCGTGGTGCTGGAGGAATCCCAACAAGATCAAATTGAGCCAATAACTTATTATCACTCGCCATTTCCCGTTCACCTTGGAAAACACGAATAGTCACAGCACTCTGGTTATCATCAGCTGTTGAAAAAACTTGAGATTTTTTCGTTGGGATAGTGGTATTGCGCTCAATGAGACGTGTAAAAACACCACCCAAGGTTTCGATCCCCAAGGATAAAGGTGTTACATCTAGAAGCAACACGTCTTTGACATCGCCTTGCAATACACCCCCTTGAATGGCAGCACCCATTGCAACAACTTCATCAGGATTAACGCCTTTGTGTGGATCCTTACCAAAGAAGCTTTGCACGACTTGCTGAATCTTGGGCATACGTGTCATACCACCCACTAAAACAACTTCGTCAATCTCACCGGCCTTTAATCCAGCATCTTTTAACGCAGCTTTACAAGGCTCGATGGTGCGCTGCACTAAATCGTCAACCAGAGATTCAAATTTTGCCCGAGTCAATTTCATTGTTAAGTGCTTGGGACCTGATTGATCTGCCGTGATAAATGGTAAATTGATTTCTGTTTGCTGTGACGAAGAAAGCTCTATTTTTGCTTTTTCTGCCGCTTCTTTTAAGCGCTGTAAAGCGAGTTTATCATTTTTCAGATCAATTCCTTGCTCTTTTTTGAATTCATCTGCAAAATAACCAACCAAGCGCATGTCAAAGTCTTCACCCCCTAAAAACGTATCTCCATTGGTTGATTTAACTTCAAAAACGCCATCTCCAATTTCAAGTACTGAAATATCAAATGTACCACCACCAAGGTCGTAAACAGCAATTGTTTTTCCGTCTTTTTTATCCAAACCGTAAGCTAAAGCAGCAGCAGTCGGCTCATTAATAATCCGTAAAACTTCAAGTCCAGCAATTTTACCCGCATCTTTAGTCGCTTGGCGTTGCGCATCATTAAAATAAGCAGGAACAGTAATAACCGCTTGTTCAACTTTTTCACCCAGATAAGATTCAGCTGTTTCCTTCATCTTTTGCAAAATCATAGCTGAAATTTGCGATGGAGAATATTTCTTACCCGCTTCTTCAACCCATGCATCACCATTGTCACCTTTAACAATTTTATAAGGCACAAGTGCTTTATCTTTTTCAACCATAGGATCATCAAAACGACGCCCTATCAAACGTTTAACTGCAAAAACTGTCCCTTCAGGATTTGTTACCGCCTGCCGTTTAGCAGGCTGTCCAACAAGCCGCTCTCCCCCATCAGTAAAGGCAACAACGGAAGGTGTTGTTCGTGCTCCTTCTGAGTTCTCGATAACCTTTGCGTTTTTGCCATCCATAACAGCCACACAAGAGTTCGTTGTCCCCAAATCAATACCAATTACTTTTGCCATATTATAATCTCCATTCAGCAAGCTACCTCAACCTTCATAAAGCATCTTTTTAAGACAGCTCCTCATAACACTCAAAGCCCATATATTGCTTTAAGCAACATAAAATAATTAAATTGCAAGTCGCAATAAGCCTTGCTGCCTCGTATATAAGAACAGGCTTTTATTGCTACAAGAGAATAATGAGAGAAACATCTCCAAAATAAAAAATTTATTTTAAAATAGGCGCTCTAATGACCCATAAATACCATATTTATGAGAGACTTGAGATCATAATATATTTTTCTTGCAATTTTCAATAAATATATCTTTCTATAAAAATTAAAAAACAAAAGAATGATTACACTCTCGCTCTTAATTTTCTCATCATTAACAAAAGATACTCACGTAAAAGCTTTTTAAAAGGCGAATAATTTATATCACGAATATTATAAATTTTCCTTGGACTAAAATAGTCATCATATCTAATGCTCATATCAGTAGAGATATTATTTATCGATCTCCTTTCAAAAATTCTCCTTTTAACGGTCTCATTGTTTACTGCTATTTGAAAGATGTGCTTTAAACTCACCTAAAGCGTTTTTTCTTAACTGTATAATTTTGAATTTTGAAAATATATAAAAATGTCTCTGTATAAACGCTTTAAGATACCAAGAGCTGTCGTAATATTAAAAATTGGTAAAGTGGTTGATGATTGTTCTGTGTTATATCTTTATTAAGTAAAATAGTAGTGCATCATAGATTTTATACCATTTACAAACACTATTATGAGATGAACACGGAAGCGTTAAGAGGTGTGTTGTCATTGTAAACCTTATTATCTTCCTTTAAAATCAAAGAATTCTATGATTTTTATTCTCATATTCAAATCAATTTCATTTTAGCATTTCTTTCTTTTATTTTAAATAAAAGCTCTGCTAAAATAAACAGTTATTCAAAGTGTGAACCTTATGAAGGAGGGTAAATCAATGATGACATCTATTATTAAGAAAATAACAAATCTTATCTTTAAGAATATAATAAATACACAATATCCATACAAAAAGGTTATCATAAATATCGTGTGTGCTCTTCTCTTTGCTGGTATAACCCTGCCTGCAGGTGCTCAGCAATATCAACTTGGCGACATAGAAATTCTCAATCCTTGGACACGCGAAACACCTAGAGGTATAAGAGTTGGTAGCGGTTATCTCTACATTATTAATCACAGTAATACCCCAGACCGTTTGGTTTCTATTTCCACAAACGGAGTAAAAAAAACAGAGATACACTCTATGGCTGTCGTTAATGATATTATGAAAATGGAAAAAATGCACAATGGCATTGAAATTCCGGGAAATGGCGAAATTACGCTTAAGCCTGGCGGCGATCATATTATGTTTACGGGGCTTTCACAACCATTCAAGTTAGGTGATAAAATTAGCGCAAAATTGACATTTGAGAAAGCAGGAACGATTGATGTTGATTTCTCTGTAAACGCTATGAAAACACCATCACCTTCTAAATCCTCTCCTGGTCACTAAATTCCTTTTTTATAATACACACTTTTAAAATAAAGAAGCGTGAAACTTTTGCACGCTTCTTTATTTTTTGTTTAATGCCATCAGTAAAAAATTATCCCCTTTGATGAATTAACTATGGTCAATTTCAGGAATACGTAAAACTTGTCCAGGATAAATTTTATCGGGAGATTTTAGCATTGGCTTATTGGCTTCAAAAATAAAAGTGTTTTTATTACCTTGCCCTTTTCCATAAACCTCTTCAGCAATTTTCCAAAGATTATCACCAGATTTAACCTCATAAAAGCGAGAAGGTTTTCTGGGCGTTGTATCTATAACCTTTAATTGATCAACATCTACAGAAGAGATACCTTGTGAATTGCCAACAACTAGCAGTGCTTTTTCAAGTGTTTCCCTGTCTGGAACTTCACCGCTTAAAATAGCTTTACCGTCTTCAACTTGAATATTTACTTTTTCTGTACCGAGTTGAAAATGATCAAATGCCGTCTTAAAATCTTTTTCTTTTGGTTCATGGTCCCCAATACCTAACTTTTCCCCTACAGTTTTAATAAAATTAAAAAATCCCATTACAACCTCCTTCCGTGTAGCAGAAACAAATTTTTGTGCATATATTGCCACATTCTTTTCTTTGCTCTTAAAACACATAGGCAGATTTTCTAAACTTCAACAATCAAAACTATACCTGTTCAATTATGAGACAAATACAATAATAAACTTTGTAATAAACCTTGATAAAAAAAGCCTTTATGAAAATTTTCTCTCAAACGAAGGGATCTTAATAGACGTAGAAACATTATGAATTATGAAAGCAAAACAAGATTTTACAGTAATGACAAAAGGTTTTTTACTTTGCTACAATTTGTATCATATTTGTTTTGCAAAAAAAATATGAACTCCCATATAAATAAGTGTGGGTAATTTGCTACCACAGCAATAGAAAGGTCTAAGAAACCATGAAAGATACACCAACAATCACACAAACGATTGTACTTGTTGATGATGATCGCAATATTTTGACATCTTTATCTTTTGCGCTTGAGACAGAAGGATATCGGGTTGAAAGCTATACAGATGGAGCATCTGCACTCAAGGGTCTCACACTTCACCCTCCACACTTAGCTATTTTTGATATTAAAATGCCCCGAATGGATGGGATGGAACTCTTGCGTCGTTTACGTCAAAAATCTGATCTTCCAGTTATTTTTCTTACCTCTAAAGATGATGAAATTGATGAATTATTTGGTCTCAAAATGGGAGCTGATGATTTTATTACTAAACCTTTCTCCCAACGTCTTCTCATTGAACGCGTGAAAGCTATTTTGCGCCGTTCTAATGCACGTAACCAACCACTTTCTACAGGAACTTCTTCCACCTCTTCTCTCAAACGTGGAGATCTTGTGATGGATCAAGAACGCCATACCTGTACATGGAAAGATAAACCTGTTATTTTAACCGTTACGGAGTTTTTGATTCTGCAAACCTTAGCACAAAGACCAGGAGTTGTAAAAAGTCGTGATGCTTTAATGGATGCTGCCTATAGTGATCAAGTCTACGTAGATGATCGCACCATTGATAGTCACATTAAACGTCTGCGTAAAAAGTTTAAACAAGTGGATGATGATTTTGCAATGATTGAAACACTTTATGGTGTAGGTTATCGTTTCCACGAGGTATAAAACTACTTTGTCGCAAAAATTTGAACGGCAATCAAATCGATGACAGACAATTCTCAACTGGAAACTTTACAAAAAACAACCGTTAATGGTACATCCTCAACGCCATTTCTTATGTTTGCCCGTTTGCATCTTCGTACACAACGTCTCTTTAGACAATTGCTTTTTTCCAGCCTCACACGTCGCATTGTTATATTAAACATTGCTGCCCTTGCCATTTTAGTTACAGGCATTTTATACCTTAACCAATTTCGCGATGGTTTAATTGAAGCAAAAATTAAAAGTTTATGTACCCAAGGAAAAATTATTGCTGGGGCTATTGCTGCTTCTGCAACAGTAGATACAAATTCTATCCTCATTGATCCCCAAAAACTCTTAGAGTTACAAACTGGTGAAAGCGTTACACCCGCCCCTCAATCAACCGATTCTTGGGATTTCCCTATTAACCCTGAGCAAGTTGCCCCTCTTTTACGACGTCTCATCACACCTAAAACGACAAGAGCACGTATCTATGATCGTGATGCTACTCTCCTTCTTGATTCGCGCGTTCTTTATTCTAGTGGAGAAGTTTTCAGTTATGATTTACCCCCACTTAAAACAGAACAAAGCATGTGGGATCGCCTTACTTCATGGTATTCAAGCACATTTTATGGCAAAGGTATTGCTCTTGACAGAGAACAAACAAAAACCAGTGGTATTGCTTATCCAGAAGTGTACCGCGCATTAAACGGATCTCTTGCTACGGCTAAAAGACGCAACAGACAAGGTCAATTAATTGTTTCTGTTGCCGTTCCTGTTCAACGCTATCGCGCAGTGGTTGGAGCTCTTCTTCTTTCAACCACTGGTTCTGATATTGATAACATTGTAAAAGGTGAAAGGCTGGTTATCTTTAAAGTTTTTGCCGTTGTAGGCAGCGTACTTTTGGTCCTTTCTCTCTTTTTGGCCCATACGATTGCCCATCCATTAAGTAAATTATCTGCCTCGGCTAATCGAGTGCGTAATGGCAATAATCAGCGTGTAGAAATTCCTGATTTTTCAATGCGTGAAGATGAAATTGGTCACCTTTCAACCTCTATTCGTGATATGACTAATGCCCTTTATATGCGCATTGAAGCCATTGAACGCTTTGCTGCTGATGTAAGCCACGAATTAAAAAATCCTCTCACCTCCCTACGCAGTGCTGTTGAAACGCTCCCTCTGGCTAAAAATGAAGAAGCACAAGAGAAATTGCTTGAAATTATTCAACATGATGTGCGCCGTCTTGATCGGTTGATTACAGATATTTCTGATGCATCGCGGCTCGATGCAGAGCTTGCACGAGAAACCGCAGAGATTGTTGATATGACACCGCTTTTGGAAAGTCTTGTTCATGCTGTTCAGGAAGTGTATCGTAATACGCAAACCATTGATATAAGCCTTAATATTGTCCCGCGTCCTCATGGAAAAGCCTATCTTGTATTGGGACATGAACTCCGTTTAGGGCAAGTGATTTCAAACCTTCTTGAAAATGCACGTTCTTTTATTCCTCGGAATCGTGGCAGAATTTGCATTACTATGAAAAGTCATGCTTCAACCCTTATTTTAACCATTGAAGATAATGGCCCAGGTATTCGTTCAGAAAATATTGAACGCATTTTTGAGCGTTTTTATACAGATCGACCAAACGAAGATGCTTTTGGACAAAACTCTGGACTTGGCCTTTCTATTAGTCGGCAAATTATCGAGGCTCATAATGGGACAATTACAGCCGAAAATATTATTGATCCTACACTTGGGAAGTGTAAAACTGGTGCACGTTTTATTATTATGCTTCCCCTCGCTAAATAAATCTTTTATCCAAAGTAAAAGACATGAAAACAAAATGTGAAATACTCCACGCAAATTGCCTTCAATTAGGCGGCAAGGGGCTGTTAATTATAGGTCCATCGGGATCAGGAAAATCAACCCTTACCCTTTCTTTGCTCGACCGTGCTGAGTGGTCAAAACGTGAAGCGAAGCTTATCAGTGATGATTATACAATGTTGCGTGCGGAAAATGGAAAGCTCCACGGATACACTCCTGATAATTTAGAGGGCGGTATCGAGATTCGTGGCGTTGGTCTTTATATGATAGAATTTGAAAAGCATACAACTATCGATTGTGTTATTTTTCTCGGTCCGAAATATGAACGTTTTTCCACAAATAAAACTTTTCAGTTTGAAGATTTGCACATTCCTCTTTTAAAACTTCCCTCTCTTCGTGAAGCCGATTGTACAGCCATTTGTCAAGCTATTGAAGCATTTTTGTTTAGAAAAATATGGCAAAAATCTGTCTAATTTTTTTCTAAAGATAAAAAAATCACAATTTTTGCCTTTTTTTTGCAAATTTTTCTTGGCAGCAAGACAAAGCCTTGTAAAATGTGTTTCCCACCAATATGGTCGGATCTTATTAGTTAACAGGAGTTTGCGTAAATGATTGGACTCGTGCTTGTAACGCACGGTGAGCTGGCTGTCGAATTTTTACATGCCGTGGAACATGTTGTTGGAGTACAAGAAAAGTTCGCAACAATATGCGTTTATCCCGATGACGATATAGATCAGCGCCGAGGTGATGTTATAGCCGCAGTAACCGATACAGATACGGATCATGGCGTAATCATATTAACAGATGTGTTCGGTGGAACACCATCGAATATAGCTATTCCTGCTATTGAAAAAGGACGCGTTGAAATGATTGCGGGTGTTAATTTGCCCATGCTTATTAAACTGATTTCTATTCGCAAATGTCCTGATATTTCATTATCAGACGCGTTAAGAATAGCACAAGAAGCAGGGCGTAAATATATTAATGTACCAAGTATGATTTTATAGTGGATAATAAAATACCAATGTTTTCCAAAGATACCCTCCCATGTATAAGTCGTCATTTCAATATTTGTAATAAACGTGGCTTGCATGCACGTGCTTCTGCAAAATTTGTACAAACTGTTGACAATTTTAATGTTACTGTTGAAGTTGAAAAGGATGGAAAAATCGTTGGCGGATCATCAATTATGGGACTTATGATGCTAGCGGCTTCATCCGGTTGCAACCTCACCATTCGTGTTTCAGGACCAGAAGCAACAGATGCTCTTAATGCTCTTGAAAAGCTTATCAATAACAACTTTGGAGAGGAAAACTAGCGCTTTCTCACCATAAATAAGGATGATGATTCTTAGAAAATAGGAACTTTCCATCATTATTTTGAATTTTAATTTCTCTTCCCGCTTTTATACCAATATTCATATCCATTATAGATTGGCATAATTATCATAAATGTAAAAGTTTATAGTAATTTTATTATACTGGAGTTTTTCCTTCCTTTCCTAACATTATTTGATCAATTTGAATAGTTTTGCGTATTACGGCTATTACCCGACTGAATCGTATAATTAAATCTTTACAGAAAAAGAGAACTCCTCACCTTGTATTAGAATATGCTTTATTTTAAGCTAAAGATAAATGTCAAAATAATTTAGCACATCAAAAATCTATCAACTTTTCTTATTTTCTGCTAACTTTATAGTCTTTATAATACACAAGTAATCTTCCATGCAAATCATTGTGATACAGCTCATGAAAACACAATTCTTATCGATATCATAACCATTTTCTTAAAACGAATAAGCTTTGTACGCTCATAATTATAGTAAGCATTTTTTAGACATTCTTTTTCTATACTATTGCCTTGTTTTCTGTGGTACATGCCTCGCCCTTATTATCTATATTGTGCTTGGAATAGCATCTTTCATTATAAGGAGATAATATTATGGGTCGTCTATTTAGTGCCCTTCAGATTCCTCAACAAACAACAAAAGCTCTCATATCATTGCAAAATGGCTTACCAAAAGCGCAATGGATCAACCCGCAAAATTTTCACGTCACCTTATCTTTTTTCGGTGAAGTTGAAAGTGCTACAGCAGATGCACTTATGCAGGCCTTTGATACAATAAAGCTCTCTCCTGTTATGCTACAAATAGATGGTTTTGAAGTTTTTGGTTCAGAAAATACTCCTCATTCTCTTGTGGTTCGCATTGAACCTTGTGAAAAAATTAATCTTTTACATGAAAAGATGAAATATATCCGGAATAAATTAGAGTTAAAGCCTGATGAAAGACAATTTATTCCGCATATTACTCTTGCACGAATATTTGATATCAATCTTGAAGATCTTTCTTCTTATCTATCTTTTCAAGATGATTTTTTTATCCCTCCTTTTGAGGTTGATCATTTTGTTTTATTTTCATCGTCATCTCCCTCAAGCGAGTCCGTGTATCTTGTAAAAGGAAGTTGGGCGCTTCAAAGATAAAAGGGTGTTTATAACACCCTTTAAAAACTCTTTGAGAAAAGACCTCATATATGTGTAATTGCAGGGAATACTGCATTTTATGTTGGAGATTTATTATTGATGTGTTTTAAGCAGAATCAGCTTCACCAGAAGCTTCTTTTGCTCCTCCTTTGGCTACACCCACTATAGCTGGACGTAACACCCTTTCCCCGATAATATAACCTGCCTGAACAACTTGTTGAACAGTGTTATCTGGAACATCGGCATTAGGAATTTCAAACATCGCTTGATGAAAATGAGGATCAAATTTTTGTCCCTCTGGATGAATTTTTTGCACCCCATGACGTTCTAATGCTGCCATCATGGCACGTTCAGTCATTTCAACGCCTTCTGCCAATGATTTCAAACCAGCATCACTTTCCCGCGCCCCTTCTGGAATGGCTTCCAAAGCACGATTGAGATTGTCAGAAACCGATAACATATCCCGTGCAAAATTAGCAATGGAATAAGCCTTTGCATCCGCCACATCTCGCATAGTACGGCGTCGAAGATTTTCCATATCTGCAACAAGACGTAAAAGCTGATCTTTCAGTTCTTTATTTTCATCCTGCAAAGACGCTAAAAGATCACTAACCTCATTGCTTTCTTTTTCAACGTTTTCGTGTTCCTCTGTTTTATGTGTTTTTAAAAATTCATCGGCTGCCTGTTTAAGTGTATTACGATCAGCTGGATTTTTTAAATCACAATTTTCAAATGAAGCGTCAGTAAATTTGTTTTTTTCATCAGACATAAAATTTTTATTCCTTCATAAGATTCGTTATTCTCGATATCGAAATTCTACAGACAAAAATCAAGGGGTATCGATGTATATAATACAATGAGCTTCTATAGTACAAATACTTACCTGCATCGTTTTAACGCAATAACTGTGACACAAGTTGAGCTGTATAATCAACCATGGGCACAATCCTTGCATAATTAAGCCTTGTAGGACCAATAACGCCCAAAGCACCAATGACTCTTTGTTGTGAATCACGATAAGGTGCTACAACTAAAGAAGAACCAGAAAGTGAAAATAACTTATTTTCTGAACCAATAAAAATTCGAACCCCAGAACCTTCATCCGTTAAATCGAGAAGCTGTGCCATACTCTCACGCGTTTCAAGATCATCAAACAAATGGCGTAACCGTTCTAAATCTTCTTCTGCTTTCACATCTTCAAGTAAATTGCTACGCCCGCGAACAATGAGGTGTATTTTATGATCAGCACCTTCTCCTCCCCAAAGAGCTAATCCCGTTTCAACAAGATGATGCGATAAATCATCAAGCGCAGCCCGTGTTTCTGCGCATAAGCGAGCAATTTCCCCTTTAGCTTCACTCAATGTACGTCCTTGGATATGGGCATTGAGAAAATTCGTTGCTTCCGTCAATTGTGCATGGGTAACCCCTTCTGGCAAATGAACAATACGATTTTCAACTTCACCTTGTTGAGTCACCAAAACGGCAAGAGCGTGCTCCCTATCAAGGCGCACAAATTCAATATGTTTCAATGTTCCTTCTTGTTTTGTTGCTAAAACAAGCCCTGCCCCACGTGAAAGATCTGAAAGAACTCGGCTTGCTTGAACAAGAAAATGTTCAACCGATTGTGCATGACCAGCCTCTTTGACTTGCATTTCAATATTTTCTCGCTCTTCGTTTGGCAAATCACCTGCTTCCATAAATGCATCAACAAAAAAGCGTAAACCTGATTGTGTCGGCATTCGACCCGCAGAAACATGTGGTGCATAAATCAAACCGAGATGTTCAAGATCACTCATCACATTGCGAATCGTCGCAGGCGATAATGTCTGTCGTAAAAGCCGCGAAAGATTGCGTGACCCTACAGGTTCACCATCATTAAGATAAGCTTCAACAATATGGCGAAAAATATCACGCGAACGTTCATCAAGATATTTTAGTTCATTATCAATAGTTTTGTGCTTCATCACAATTGTTTCACTACTTTTAAAATCCTCATCTCTTATATAAGTTTTGCCAAGGTTTGGTCAAATAGTCTAAAGTAGTATAAAAACATATTATCCTATTGACCCGTAAAATGCTAGCTTCAGAGTGATGATTGATAAATTACGCAGGAGGTATTTTTTGTTAGAGTGTGTGAGAAATATTTAAGATTAAGAGTTGATCTGTAAAGTGGTCTGCTGTAGGAACTTGCCAAGATAATTTGACCAAGAGAATCTGGATTGTTCAAAAACCGCTGTAAATAGAAAATTTCACCCTTTAGAGCAAACAAGAAATTAGAAATTTACTATAAAAATGCTATCATAAAAAAAAGACATGTCTTTCATATCTTTGCAAGATTATCTTCATACAAGATAAAAAATTTTATTGGGATAAAATATCATAAAACGTGTAAAATAATCATATTATGTAAAATCAAGCAGAATGTGTGTGTATGAGCATTTAAGCCGGTTTTTAGCACAAAAACAATTCCCCTTTCATTTTTGGAGAAATCTATATGAGAAGCATCGCAGATAAAAAACTTGTCATTGCTACACATAACACCGGCAAATTGCATGAAATCACTACTTTAACTAAGCCTTTCGGTTTAATAATACAATCGGCAAAAGAACTGGGCTTGCCAGAACCAAAAGAAACGGGAAAAACATTTGAAGAAAACGCTTATATTAAAGCTTTTTCAGCAGCAAAAAAGACAGGACTTCCTGCCCTCTCTGATGATTCAGGCTTAGAGGTAGATGCATTAGAGGGTGCACCAGGCGTTTATACCGCTGATTGGGCAATTCAAGCCGATGGTACACGTAATTTTCCCAAAGCTATGGAAAAAATAGAAAATGAACTCCAAAAAGTCGGAGCGCGAGAAAAAAGCCAACGAAAATGCCGTTTTATATCCGTCATTTGCATTGCATGGCCTGATGCTCATGCAGATTACTTCCGCGGATGCGTTGAAGGAACGTTCATTTGGCCTCCACGGGGAGACAAAGGCTTTGGTTTTGATCCTATTTTTTTACCGGATGGATATGAAAATACCTTTGGAGAAATGTCAACAGAGCAAAAACACAACTGGAAACGTAATGATATTCCGCCTCTTTCACATCGCGCACGTGCTTTCAAACTTTTGGCAGAAAACCTTTTAGCATTCTCATGAATGAACCTTTTGGCATTTACATTCATTGGCCCTTTTGTGCAGCTAAATGTCCTTATTGTGACTTTAATTCGCATGTTCGCATCCATGGTGTTGATCAACAACGTTTTGTTGCCGCCTTTAAGCGCGAAATAGAAACGCAATACCACAAAATAGGCCCACGCCATATTACAAGTATTTTTATTGGTGGAGGAACTCCTTCTCTTATGGAGCCGCAAACTGTCGATGCCCTATTGCAAGCACTTGCAAAAAAATGGGTAGTTGATGATAAAGTTGAAATTACATTAGAAGCTAATCCATCCAGTGTGGAGGCAGAGCGCTTTCGTGGATACCGTGCGGCAGGTGTTAATCGCTTATCTCTAGGGATACAAGCGCTCAATGATAAAGCATTGCGCAAACTTGGTCGACTCCATAATGTGGAACAAGCTCTTTGTGCCATTGATTTAGCACGGCAAATTTTTCCACGTTTATCCTTTGATCTCATTTATGCCCGCCCCGAACAAACCCTTGAACAATGGAAATCTGAACTTGTACAAGCAATTGATTTGGCAGCGGACCATCTTTCTCTTTATCAATTGACAATCGAAGAAGGAACTGCCTTTAAACGGCTTCATGATGCAGGAAGACTTATCCTTCCCCCATCAGAGCTAGCAGCAGATCTGTATAATCTTACCCAAGAAATAACAGCATTGCATGGTCTTCCTGCCTATGAAATCTCAAACCACGCAATACCCGGTGCTGAATCAGCACACAATCTTCTTTACTGGCGTTATCACCAATATGCAGGCTTTGGTCCAGGAGCACATGGACGTTTCATTGAGCACGCACCGAATCATTCCTCTGCCTGTTCAAAAACATTGTCATCACACCTTGAAAACCGCGAACGTTATGTCACAATAAATGAAAAGCATCCTGAACAGTGGCTTAATTTGGTAGAAACAACAGGACATGGCTGTATTGAAACGGAACATTTAACCACTGAACAACAGGCAAATGAAATGCTCCTTATGGGATTACGCCTTAGCGAAGGCTTAGAACTTATACGCTATGAAACCTTAAGCCCTAAACGCATCCCAATGGAAAAACTGATCGATTTACAACACCAAGAATTGATAGAAATGGT
>NZ_JBHIMK010000439.1:0-965 GCF_042194085.1 Bartonella sp. MU70NMGDW | reverse complement strand
GAAATCCAAGAGAGCGGTGAAAAGTTTTTAAAGAGCGTCAAGAGGTTATTGAAAACGTTACTACATAAGCTCGCAAAAGAATTCCACAAGTTGCTTATGAAGCTTACTACCGTATCCCAATTTTTGTAGAGCAGATATCCAACTCCAACAAGGGCTGCTATGCCGCCAGCGATCCAGCCGATAGGAGTGGTCATGATTGCGATACCAAGCGATATAAAAGCAGAACCAACGGCAGTTATTGCCGAAATCAGTGTCCCTACAAGAGTTAAAGCAAGACTAGCGACTGCAGAAGCAGCTGAGGCTAATGCTGAAAGCAGTGATCTTCCCAGAGTAGCAGAAAATCTAATAAAAGCTTTATCTGCTGCGATTATTTTTGAGAGCAGGGATTTTCCAAGATTTGCAGCCAGACCGGTAATTTTAGAACTAACGGAAGTGAAGGCTGAAAGCACTGGTCCTGAAAGAGCGAAAGCAAGCCTGATAAAAACTGCGCTTACTATGGCTAGTGATGTAAGCAGCCAGCCATTGATTTTGTCCCAATTTTTGTAGAGCAGATATCCAGCTCCAACAAGAGCTGCGATGCCGCCAATTAGCCACCCGATAGGTGTCGTCATTATAGTATAGCCAAGCGTGACAAACGCTGCTCCCGCTGCGGCTAATGCGGCAATGAGTGGACCAAAAATGAACGAACCAAGTGCCACAAGTCCTACCTTAAAGAGGGTTATTTCACCAATCAGAGGTTCTAGCCATTGGAACCAGCCTTTAATCCTCTCTGTGAGATCACTGATACCTTTTCTTAAATCAGAGGTAGGATTAAGCAAATCATTAAAGACTTTTTTTAAGGTTTTTGCCCAGCTCGCAACGGTTGTTTGAATGAGGTCGCGGTTTTCATCAATCAGGCGAGAAAAACCGTCAATCATGTCATTGATCACGGGCATGAAACGCGCGCCAATAAAGCTCGCGATACC
>NZ_JBHIMK010000438.1:0-966 GCF_042194085.1 Bartonella sp. MU70NMGDW | reverse complement strand
ATATTTTAGCGGCATGTGGACAACTTAAATCAGCTTCAGAGCGTTTACGGAAATCTGAACGTTTGCGACTTGAAAATACCATTGGTCATTAGTTAATCCAACTTTCAGCGACATTAAAGTCTATGCTTTAAGTCTATGCTTTTTTTCAGTAAATCAGCATATAATAGCATGTGTGAAACAGAGATTAAGATGGATAAGTGCTAGACGAACAGTTTCAGCTTTTAATGCTAAATAGGGGGGATATTGTATATAGCAGCCTGTTTGCGTAATCTCTAAAATGAGGAGGCAACCTCATTTAGAGGGAATATGAAGTCTTAAGGGGGTCTTAACTAATTTCCACCTTATGAGCATACCCTTTAATTCTATTTTATGATTTTTAAAAGCATCTACGGTAATATCTTTTAAAAAGTGGATATTGTGCATTGCCCCACTTTTTTGTTTGTTACGTTCTTTAAAAAGACTACGCCTCACACACAAAACAAAGTGTCTAAAATATAAATACCATCGTGTTGTCCCTTGAAATGTTTTTTAAGTATCTCTTAGTGCACTTCTCATATCACGATAATGTCTGTAAGGAGTATAACAAAAAGCCTCTGTGAAATATATTGTACTACTACACCTTTATGTTTAATAAAGGTGTAAGTTAGTACTACTATTCTATTTTTCAGCTCCCAATGTTTGTAACAGCTTTTGGCACTTGAGATGGTTTATAAGAGGTATTTTTACTCTTTTCTTAGATAGTTTTTATCCATACGAAAACCCCTGCTTCCCTTGTTATGTACAAAGGAAAGGTATTGTTTTATTCAACATAAACAGGTTTGAAATGAAAAAATCTTATAATATTTGTTTTTTTATTTAAATTAAAAGCGATACATTACACATATAAATCAATGTTTTGTAACTATAAGGAGATGGAGGGCAAAGCTGGTAAAAGTACCAGCAATAAGCCAGTCGAGAAAGCGAATA
>NZ_JBHIMK010000437.1:0-967 GCF_042194085.1 Bartonella sp. MU70NMGDW | reverse complement strand
TGTACATAGAACATTTCTGAGAGAAAAGCTTTTTTGATAAAAACTATATCTGCTTTTTTCAACAGAAAGTAGAAAACCGTAACTTAATTTATATAATTGCCTCAAGATTTTTATGATAACATTAAAAAAAAGATTTTCACAGAATACCACAAAATGAGCAGCGTTGAAAGTTGAGCTATCAGGACACTTCTCAGATGAAGTGCATATATTGGTATAACATATTGTTATAAAAAGATAATTTTTAAATAAAAAATATATTTCAGTATTGATGGAAGAAATGGATAGATGAGGCAGGAGAAAACTTATAATTTAGTTCCTCTTAATTTAGTAAGCGATAATGGCAATTAGGAGGGCATTATGGCTTATCTAAAAGCTATTTTTACTGGGGTGCATGAGCTAAAATGGCGATAATTCTGATGGAAGAAACACATTTCATCTACTGGAAGATTGTATTAGTTTATAAATAGCAGAGCTCTAGGGTTTGCAAGATCATTTTGGTTTGGAAATCGTTGGTATGATAGGTGGGAGTTCAATGATCAACTGTCATTACTTAAAATATATGTTAGACAGAGCACTTATAGATGCAGAATTATATTTAGCGCATCAGAAATGGCAAAGCAAACAATGCAGTTTCTTTAAAATTTTATCAATAGAGTACAAATGATTGAATACCCTGTTGCTAATAAATAGCGCAACAATAGTATGAATTTAGATAATTTTATGAACTATGTATTCTATAAATGCTAGGAAAAATAGCTTTATAGAGCAAGCTCTGTTTCTATTGGCAACAATATCACACAAAGGAACTGTGGGAATAGGGATAATTTGCGTGCATTTTTAAGAGAATTATGAGCTTTCCTGCATGAGATGTCACAAAACCATGGCTATGGTGAAGAGCCATTGATGTTTCAATCCATGCTGCATTCTATAAGATTAGGATTCACATTTTAATCTTTAAAAAATGTCG
>NZ_JBHIMK010000436.1:0-968 GCF_042194085.1 Bartonella sp. MU70NMGDW | reverse complement strand
GCAGTAAGCGGCGGAATAGGAGGAGCTGGTGATTCAAGTAGTAACTCACATCCAAAAAGTTGGCTTTTTCCAGAAGAAGATGATTGTAGCGCAGGCGCTCATGCCCAAGCAGCAGGTGCAGGTGGCATCGTAGGAGAATTAATAGGAGGTATTGCTGGTGCAGTTGGAGGTCTTTTTTCTGGACCGGGAGGTGTCGGTTCTGGCTTTGTCAATGGAGCAATAGGAGGTGGACTAGCAGGAGCTGGTGACGCTGTGGTAGATAAATACAATGCATGCTATACGGCACCAAGTTGTGAAACAAGCGATTATGTTGAAGCAGCTGTCATACACGGAGGCATAGGAGCAGCAAGTGGTGCAGTAATTGGTTTAGCAGCTGAAGGTGTTGGCGTTTTACCTGGAGCATTGGTAGGCGGATTAGGAGGAGCTGCTGACGGTTTTATAGATAAGTACAATGAATGCCATCCGAATCCAAGTTGTGAAGTAAGCGATTATGTCGAATCAGCAGCCATAAAGGGAGGCGCAGGAGCATTAATTGGTTTATTAGGTGGTCCGGAAACAGCAGTAGCAGGCGGATTTGGAGGAGCTATTAACGGTTTTAAAGATAAGTACAATCAATGTCATCCGTAAAGTAGAGGGAGGCTGTTTCTAATTTATTTAGAAAATAGCTAGTAAGATATTTCTGAGATCAGTGATATTGTAAACATACTTTAAAGCTATGGCTAAACTGATTTCAGGGATATTTTTGTGTGTGATAATAGATATTTTATTTTGGATTTTTTTGTTATGAATACTTTTACTCGCTCCTTAGTAACAGCAATTGGATTTGGATTTTGCATGTTTTTTTACAATAGATTTAAAGGTGAGAACTGGAGTATAAAAAGGACAATATTATCAACAATTATGTTTTTTATATTATATTATTCTGGAAATTTATTAGTTAAATATATGGGAATTTTATAAAAATTATT
>NZ_JBHIMK010000435.1:0-970 GCF_042194085.1 Bartonella sp. MU70NMGDW | reverse complement strand
CTTGCAAGTTACAAGCGGGAAGAGCCCTTGTGGATAAAAAACTATTAAGAAAGGATTAAAAATGCCTCTAATGAACCATCTCAAGTGCCAAGAACTGTAACAACACCCACGAGCTAGCAAATATAATGACAGCGCCAGCTTACTCCTTTATGAAGCGTAAAGATAGTGGTGCCCAATGGATTTACCATTATACTCTTCACGAGCACCGTCGTGAAATGGGCTTGGGTGCATTGCGAAATGTTTCTTAAAAAAAGCCCGTGAATTAGCAAATCAATGGCGTTCTGTTTTGCATGAGGGTCGTGCCCCATTAAAAAACGCAACAAACAAAAGCGTTAGGCAATACGTAATCTCCATTATTTGAAAGATATTACTTTAGATGCTTTTGAAAGTCGTAAAGCTGAACTTAAGAATAATGGTCAATGGTTTCTACCCTTAAAACTTCATATTCTCCTCAAATTAGGTTGTTTGCCCGTTTCAGAGATTACACAAACAGAGATACGCAATGTTCTTGCCCCTATTGGGCATACAAAAGCTACAATAGCAGAGAAAGCACTCATCCGCCTCAATCTTTGTCTCAAACATGCGGCTGCATAGGATTGGATGTTGATTTACAAGCAACAGAAAAAACTCGCGCACTCTTAGGAAAACAACGCCATAAAACCACTAATAGACCAGCTATGGATTGGAAAAATGTGCCGGATTTTTATAAGACACCCTGTAAAAAAACAACCATAGTACATTTGGCTTTGCATTTACCCATTCTGATAGGTGTTCTTACATATTTTTGCGTCATATTTATAAAAGCAGATTAAAGAGAAATATTTAGACGATTCTTGACTTAAGAAGATGCAACACCAGAGTTTCGCGGGACTTTATCATTAGAAGCACCAAAGTTGATTTTATTCTTTCTGCAACCGGTCGTAGTCACCTTAGTGAGAGTAATATGTCACAACACATGCAACAGACTGGA
>NZ_JBHIMK010000434.1:0-970 GCF_042194085.1 Bartonella sp. MU70NMGDW | reverse complement strand
AAAACGCATTCCAATTGATCGGATTGTACAACCTGTAAAGACAAAACTCTAACACCCCAAAACCAGTCTTTTAACACCAGCGTGATTCACGCCACGGGTGAATTGCGCGCAATGTAGGAAATCAAGATGAGTGAACAAAACACTAACCTAATAGAAATTGAAGAAACACATCATTTAGCCGTCGAACAAACTGTCATGGAACGTATTTTAAATAAAGCCTTAGACAGTGACGTCGATATGGATCGCTTAGAGCGTCTTCTCAAATTGCGAGAACAAGAGATAGAACGACAAGAGCGCCAAAACTTTGTCCGTGATCTTTCGGCTGTGCAAATGGCATACAAAAATATCGAACAAAACGCCATTAATAACCATACAAACAGCAAATACGCTACGCTTTATCAGTACCTTAATGCTGTAAAGGAAGGGCTTGCAACATACAACTTTGCTTTGTTTGCTCGTATTAAAAATCAAACAGCAACAAACATTACCATAGAAATAACTCTGTCTCATCCTTCAGGCAATGAAATATCAACAGAAGGAACATTTCCAATTGACAATGCAGGCTCTAAAAATAACATACAATCACTTGGTTCCACACTTACCTACGCACGCAGATATCTCTTAGGCATGCTTCTTAATGTCTCAAGCAAAGAAGACGATACAGATGGAAACCCGCCTATTAAAAAGGCTTTTCCACAACAGATCAATGAAATCAGAAGACTCATAGTACAAACCCAAGCAGAAGAAGAAAAAATACTTGCTTATGTCGACGTCAAAAAGCTTGACGATATGTCTGAAGGACAAGCACAAACGGTATTACATCTTTTGAAAAAGAAACAAAACAAGCAAAAGGTAGAAACAGATTCTACTATACAAGATGCCGATACACCAACACCACAAGAACAAAGAACGGCGGTGTGATATGGAACAAAGAACAGCAGAATGGTTTCAAGCGCGCTTGGGTAAAGTC
>NZ_JBHIMK010000433.1:0-970 GCF_042194085.1 Bartonella sp. MU70NMGDW | reverse complement strand
TTGTTGTGCTTTTTTCATTTGTGAACGTTGCTTTTTTTTCAAAGAAAACAAAGCGATTTGAGCTTGTTTATAAGACATATCTGTTAGATTTTTTGCTCCTACGAAAGAGATAAGCTTACTTTCTTCAGATTGCGTTTTTTTAATTAATTCTTTGATTTCATTCATTTGTTCAGGAGAGATACCTGAAAGAAGCGTGTTGCCATCTGTATCGTCTTCTTTTCTTGCGACATTAAGAAGCATGCCTAAGAGATATCTACGTGCGTAGGTGAGAGTAGAACCAACCGCTTGTATGTTATTTTTGCTCCCTGTAGCATCAAAAGGAAAGGTTCCTTCTGTTGATATTTCATTGCCTGATATATGCTTTAAAGTCATTTCTACAGTTATGTCATTTGAACTCTGGTCTTTGATACGAGAGAACAAGGCAAAGTGATGTTTTGCAAGAGGTTCTTTGATTGCATCAATATATTTATCAAGCGTTGTATAGAGGCTTTTAGTATGTGTATTAATGGCGTTTTGTTCGATATTTTTGTATTCCATTTGCATAGCAGAAAGATCACGGACAAAGTTTTGGCGCTCTTGTCGTTTTATCTCTTGTTCTCGCAATTCAAGAAGACGCTTGAGACGATCCATATCGACATCATTTTCTAAAGCTCTTTCTAAAATAAGCTCCATAGCTGTAGGTTTGATTTCACAATCATTCGTTTTTTCCACTAATTCCGTTTGTGTGGTACTTAGTTCCCTCATCTTGATTTCCTCCTATTTGAGCGCAATTCCCCCGTGGCGTGAATCACGCTTGTTTTGAAAAATGGTTGTTTGGTTTTTACAATCCTGTTTCTAGAGACTGTGGTATTGTCACCTCCCCGCCCTTAAAGACGAGGAAATGAAATCTGTTTTTAAACTAAGCCGCTTTTACAATAGATTTTTCTAATACCTGTTTTGCTTCTTTAATGAGGGCTTTGTATTTTCTGTT
>NZ_JBHIMK010000432.1:0-975 GCF_042194085.1 Bartonella sp. MU70NMGDW | reverse complement strand
AAATACCCTATGCCTGATGCTGATAAACCATTGGTTCAGGTATTGAAAAATCATCTTCTTTAATGTGTTATAAGAAGGAAATATTGTTTAAATATAATTCAATATATTGATTTAAATTGATAATTTATAATTTTTATGTTGAATGGGAAAGTCCAGAGTCGTAATTTTTTTCATTTCAAATCTGTTTTATGTTAAATTAATCAAAATCATTCTTTTGCACGTTCCAAGTGAGGAGGGTCATGTGGATAAAATTATTTAAGAAAGAAATAAAATACGTGCTGAAAGAACTCTCCAATAGCCAAGGGTTATCGCAACATTGAGAATTGGCAAAGTATATAATGATGCTTTTTCACGCGGATCATTGTGAGATGGGTTTGGGTGCACTGAGAGGTATAAGGGGTACTTATTTCATGAGATATCGATAATAGGAAAAATTTCAAAAAATGTTGCTTTTGATTAAGAGGGGGGCATTCTTTAGGTAATGTAGAACGGCATTGTGTTGTATATTCACGAGCTTGTTTAAAAGAGGCATCTCGCAATGCTCCAAAGCCCGTTTCGTGTCGCACTAGTGAATGGTATAACGTTAAAGCCCCCATGGAAATAATGTAAAATCTATTGAGCACCACTATCCTTACGCTTATGAAAGAGTAAGCTGGTCCCAATGTTATTATGATAGCTTTTGGCATTTGAGAGCATTCAGAAGGGATATTCTTACTTATACATCAATGTCGCTTGTGATGAACAAGCAAGCGATTTTGATTGATTCAACATAAAAACCGATTTGAAATGAGAGAATTTTTACGATATTTGGAATTCTTGACACAGAATGAATGATGGATAATTATCCTTATAAATCAATTTATTATATAACAAAAACATCCAATTAATTATTTTTATAGGAGGCATGTATTAAGTTTCTTGCATTGGACGACGTTTTGCGATGGGATATTGATTTTTTTTAGCGATACGCGTAAT
>NZ_JBHIMK010000431.1:0-978 GCF_042194085.1 Bartonella sp. MU70NMGDW | reverse complement strand
GAATAGAACTCTGTGACGTGTATAAAAGTTATTATATACTACCATTTACGCTTAATCAAAGCGCATGTTGGTGCCACCGTGCTATTTTTCTCAGTTCCTATAATGTTGCGACTAGCTCTCGATATCTGAGACGAGTGCATAAGGGATAGTTTTATTCTTTTACTTATACGCCAACCTTGCTTGTGACGCATCAAGAAGATAATTTTTATTGATTTATTATAAGAGAGGCTAAAATGAAAGAGTCTTATGATATTCAGATTTTGCTTTCAATATTGTGATTTTTCTTGGAATTTGAAAGGGGAGAGATAGCTCCAGCTCTATCCTAAAAATATTTTTTCCATATCTTTATTTCACTTGTGATATACAAGCGAGCGTTTTTTCTTCATCACACAAGAGTTAAAATGAGAGAATATCACAAATTTTGAGGTAGGAAGTTAAAAAACAGAAAAATTATTATTATAAAATAATATGTATTACGTAATATAAAAACTATTAATAGAGATAATACAGTATTGCTTATGTATTTTACATCTATTTAATTTTTTATTATTCATAATATATTTATATGATTATTTTATTTTTATTCATTAAATCATATTAAATTGTTGATAGCGGTAAAGGCTTTTTATAGCCAAAAGTTATTTTACAGCACCTACATAATTGAATAAAAGATGAAACGTAGGGTAATATTTATTGATTGGAGGAGACAGTCTTTAAAAGCCTTTGGAATAATTGTTTCACGAGAGTCATAAAGATCTATTCAGTAGGTGAGAGGCGAATCGTGTGTTTTTTATAAACAGGAATTCTTTGATTCTTTATCTGCTAACCACTGAATGCAATCATTGAGAGCTCTCGCTGTTATGGCTTGTTTTTTTACTAATTTTTTTTCTTTACTTGATAAGCGTTTTCCTGAATGTTTAATAGAAGCAATAGGGGGAAAGAGTCCGAAATTGATATTCATTGGCTGAAAGGACTGTG
>NZ_JBHIMK010000430.1:0-978 GCF_042194085.1 Bartonella sp. MU70NMGDW | reverse complement strand
ACTTATGGCCTCCCCATGCTTATGATCAATGAAGATAATCGCATTCTGGTTGTAAAAGATCGTTCTGATTTACATCGTTTTTTTGGTACAACAGCACATTCTAAACAAAAGCGTTTCTTACTTCGTTATAGCAATCCGTTAGGCTTGCGTTTGGTGATTGCGAATCGAGTTGCACTCCAGTAAATTAATATGCATTCATTTTTGTACTACCGTAAGCATTTATCTTGTTGTGCCGTAAAACATCGTTGTTTGGGCGGTAATATAAGGCATGTAAACTTCATACATGAAGTATTTTTAGAGGACATGGCGAATATTCTTAAATGTCGGTCTTTGTGTAAGTGAAGCATATGAGTGGGAACCAAGAGGAACCTGCTCAATGAGAATCCAGATGTTTCCAGATGGGATTTGGTGTGACTTTTGGTTCTTTAAGGCAAAGAGGAAGTCAATGATTGTAAATGAGAATTTTTTGACACCATATATTTGCAGCAGGAATCGGTTATGTTAAACGCTTTTCTCGGAGAGGTAAAATGACTTTCATAACAATAGAAACCGTTTTTTTGGCGGTGTAATTTTTGGTTTTTGCCACATCATTAAAACACCAGAAGATTGCTGGAAGTGTTTTTGATTTTTTTTATAAATCATTTCTCCATGTTGAATGAGAGCTTTAAATATTACAAAATATTCTTATTTCATCTCTCTCTCTTATAATCAAAAGCATTTAGATAGAAAGGGTTATCGTAATATTGAGAGTTGGAAAATACAATGATGGTATCGGTTTTTATCTTTATTCAAGAAAGATGGCAGTATGGATTTATACTATTTGCAGGTAGTATCGTAAAATGGGAGTGACGAGCATGAGGGGTATTGTTTAAGAATCTGTACGTGAATAACATCAGTATCTTTTTTTTGGCATTTTATTTTTCGTAAAAGCGGAATTTCATTAAAAAACGCGATAAATAAAAGAAATGATAGTATATA
>NZ_JBHIMK010000043.1:0-15171 GCF_042194085.1 Bartonella sp. MU70NMGDW | reverse complement strand
TTGTTCTTTTCATAGTCAAGATCTCATAAGAGGAGGTTAGTTTTTCTTTTGTGGGGCAAAGCGGTTTTTTGCAGCTGCGGCTAACATTTCTTTTCTTCTGAAATAGATAGCGCGACCACATCGCAAAGGAGGTTGTCCTTGCATAAGGATAATTTGTTCGTCTTGACGCATTTCTTGAATAACTTCATGGGGTAAAATCAGAGCTCTTTGTTGGTAATTGACGTTGTATGAACCCTTTCCTAAAGATAAGCCTCTTGATTTGCTTGTTCCGGTTACTTCAACGGTCATTTGTCCACAGCGTTCTGAAATGTCTTTGGCAGTTTGGAAGTCTTTAATGGCAGCATAGCTGACAAAGGAGCAGCTTTCAAACCATGAACGTGCTCCAGCTTCTCCAAAGTGATTGACCAACTGACCAGAAGATTGATAAAAAAGCATTAAGGATGTACCGTATTTACGTCCACGATCGCGCGCTTCTTCTAAAATATTCATATAGCCTAGAAGATCAACTTCATCTAAGACAAATAAAACACGCTTTTTATAGTTACCGTCTGCTGTAACCATGGCATTGAGAAAGGCGCCAATAATCACGCGTCCAATAGCTGGATAACTGTTTAAAATGCTTGCGGGGAGATTGAGAAAAACATCTGTATTGCCATTTGTAATATCTGAGGAAAAAAAATCATCTCCGCAGACAAGATCTGCGTAATTGGACAAAGAAAGCCATTGAGTGTCTTTTGATGCGGTTGTATAGACTCCTGAAAAGGTTTGCTCTGCCATTTCTGTAAAAATGCCAACCATTTCGCGAATAAAAGGAGAAGGTGTTGTTTCTTGAATCATACGTAGTTGATTGACAACAGCTGTTTCTGATTGAGAGAGAATTCCACGCAATGTTTTTAAATTGCGCTCGTTGTCTTTATATTCATCAGAAAATATAACATGAGCAAGAAGAGCTGTTAAAAGGTTATGAGCTTGTGTCGAGAAATATTCCGCTGAAGAATTGTCTGATTTTTTATCTGTAAGAAGCAACTTAGAAAAGCTTACAATATTTGCTTCGCGTTGTGTTCGTGGTACGCTGTCGTCTAAAAGCCAATCGATGACATTAAAATTTTTTGTTAAAAATGAATTGGGATCGAGAACAATGACATTTCTATTCCCCATCTTTTGACGCGCAAATTTGACCATTGGGGCAACTTCTGTTGAAGGATCAAGACAAATAATAGACCCTGGATAGGTTAAGCACGTAGGAACTACTGTACTTGTGGTTTTATAGCCACCAGAACCAGCAAAAAAGATCATATGAGTTGAGCCAAAATCAAGATTAAAGGTTAGCAAAGGGGCCGTCCCACCCTTTCCCCATGTTGTTTTATTGCCAGGTGCAAAGGGAATTTTGCACACATTATCTTGATCAACACGGTATCTTTCACCCACAACAATTTGCCCATTGGCAGGAAAAATTTTCGCTGCCTCTCTTAAATTCATCCACGCGGATTCACCAAACACACCTTTTTTTGCTCGCCTGACCTTATTTTTAGGTGGAGAGGTTGTTATCAATTGAATAACGGAAAAAAAAACACCAATGATGATGCCAAAGACAACCATGGGGTCCATGAATTGAAGCGCATAATTCCACGTTATTCCTTGTTGTCCAACATAGGGACTTAAACGTTTTATTTCTCCACCAATATAATAAAGAGCTGCGGTTCCAAAAAAGATAAGGGAAACGAAAGTAATTCCTTTACGTAAGTGCAGCTTTTGCGAGAGACTATAAAACAATGACACAGCAGCTGTTAGTGCTAAGACTAGTAAAGGTTCTGAACGAAGTGTCCAATAAATTTGATTGCTCTTTAGTCCATTTGTTATAAACAACAAAAAATGAGGAACAAAGAATATCGTTAAAGCACCTAAAGCGATTGGTGTTAAAATGAGTACCATTTGTGTCTTGGTATATTTCATTGTATTTACTTTCAATTCTATCAGACGATGCTGCGAAAAGCTCTTTTTTCAGGTGTGTGATATTAAACTCTCTCTTTTTTGAAAAAGCGCAGATGACGCCAAACAGTTCTCGTTTATGAGCCCTTCTTATAAAGGAGGAAGCTTTTATCCATTCTTAGCAAGCCATAGCAAATGCTTTGGAACGATGCATTGTGCATACTTGTGTTTGCTGATGTAGCTCTTTGGCTTGCTTAACGGTTTGTGTAATTTGTTTGGCTTTATTTTCTGATACACCAATGCTTTGAGCCAGTGTTTCATACTCATTATTTTTGACAGCTTTATGTTCAGTTAGTGAGAGACGGCTATTGATGTTTTTTACAAAGTCGGTAAGCTCTTTTTGAAGTAAAGGATTTTTTGCTAAAGCTTCTTGCTGTAATTCTTTTGGCAAGGTGAAGAGCTCTTGTAAGCTTTTGCTTGGCATTTTTACTATTTTTGCACGACGACTTTGTTCTGTTGCATGTTCTTGAGTAATTTCCTTCTCCGCATGTTTTACAGCATGGGCGAAATTTGCAACGGTAGTACAGAGCATCTCAAGATGATTTTTAGCGTTTGCACGTGCTTGATTTTGTAGTCCACATAAACTGAAACCTGCAAGATGAGAAACAGAGTGCGGTGCTCTTTCAATCTGGTTGGCGAGCTGTTGGCCTAAGCTTGGATTTTTGATGATCTCTAGCATCTGTTTATCTAATATTTTTTCTTTACCATAAACAATTTTTGCCAATTTCTGGACCTGTTTTAGGCTTGCGTGGACGCAAGAATCTTCTGAAACCATTTCGGCTTTTTTATTTTCTGTCAAAGGAGCTAATCTTTCTTCTGGAATGAGAATGCTTTCAAGCTCTTTTGTTTTTGGAACTGTAAAGGTAAATTTGTCACCGGGTTTTAATGTTTTGAGTTGTTCTGGTGTGAGATGCTCTTTATTGCCGATGATATAAGCCCCTTTCACATTGAATGCAAAGCTATCATAACCAGCACCTCTATACATTCCTGTGTAGGTTTCACCTTCTTTTGCAACCATAACGGGACGATCATTAACATTGCGCCCAAGTTCTTTCATGTTGTTCATGAATTCCTTTAAAAGAAGTATTTTATTGGGATTAGAGATATCCTCAAATAGATGTTGCATTGGTTCTAGATCACCATTTTCTGCTACAGCAACACTGGCGAGCATCATGCGTTCTTTTGTAACAAGTGAAAAATCAAGCTGATGGCCTGCTGCTTGAGCGAGCTTTTCAAAAAAGACCCGTTGTGTACGTCCGTTGCCTTCTCTAAAAGGATGGAGCTGGTTAAGGAAGTTAAATAAACTTATTGCTTCAGAGTTAAATTTCTCACGCGTTAAGCCTTGCAAATTATCTTTTTCGGCAAGTGTTTGATCTAATTTTTGTAAACCTTCAGGGATTTCATCACCGAGTGCAAAAGGATTTTCCCATCCTGTTCTTTTCATTTCGGGCATAGCGGCTGTGGTACCATCTTCAAATGTAAAGGGAAGATGGCGAAGATGACCAGCCCATTCAAAGGTATTTTTAAATAACTGATAATGAATAGAGCATAGATAGGAGGTATCAAATTTTTCTGGTAGGGGGGCTGCACGCAGATTAACCATCGCTTTTGCTGTATCATGCGAGCATTTCTCCAGAAAGGATTTAAAGTTTTTTATTCCATATTTATTTTTGAGTGTTGTGGTGTTCGGGTAGACATAATGATGAGGAGAAACTGTCTGTATATTTTTTGTTTTTTCTTTTGCTTTCGGCATCGTAGCTTCCTTATAATGTTACGTTGTCCATGAGAGTATTAAATTCCTCGAGTGAAATATTCCCCCTTGCATATTCTTCTAAAATTTTTAGCGTTTTGGAATGTAGCGCTATTCCCTCTATTGCATGGGTGCTGATGGCTGCTTCAACCGCTTCACGGCGTTGTTTTAATTCTTCTACTGTCATAGGTAAAAGGTTTTCGCTGTTTTCTGTTGCTTTGGTTTTCATGCATTTTTCCTTTTATGTGCAATCGTTGCTTTAAAAGAGCCTTTAGCAACCGATGTGATCTTCTTTTAGTCTCCTCCAAAGATGTTTCGTTGTTTGAAGGGATCATAATAAATTTCTGTGACCTTAAACTTTCCTTCAACCCGTTTGCATTGGATGATGATATCAATCATTGAAATCAACAGTCCTCGAATATCATCACGCTCTAAATCACCTCCTCCGTCACTTTCTTTGACCAAAAGGGTCATTTGCTCAAAGGCAGCAAGGGCTGTTGAGGCATGAACCGTTGTAATGGAACCTGGATGACCTGAATTGACATTGCGGATATAATAAAAGGCTGTACCATCTCGAAGTTCTTGCAAAAGAATACGATCAGGACGCATCCGTAAAGATGATTCAAGCAACTCTTTGGGTCCAACAGAGGCTAAGCCTTGTCCATCTTTTGAATAGAACATCGAGACATGATTAGGGTGCGGTATCACCAATTCTTGTGTATCTTCAATGGTAATAATACGCTCTTCTTGAGGAATTTTGGCGATTAATGCTTTTGATAATGTTGTTTTACCCGAACCAGTTTTTCCTGCAATTAAAATATTTTTCTGGCATTTTACAGCTTGATTTAAAAAGGAGACAAAGTCTTTATTGCAGTAGGCATGAGCTAAGTTATGCTCGATGATTTTGAGTTCGTTAAAACGAGAAAGATAATCATTCAATGGCGTGAAAGATATCTGTTCACACAGTGAAAACAGACCTTTATTCGCGAGCTCTTCGAGAGAAAAACTCTGCGATGATGGTTTGCGAATTGTCATACTAATCGTGTTTTTTTCGACAGCCGGCGGAATAACAACTTGAATGCGCTCATTACCTGGCAGAGTAGCCGATAATATTGGATTCTTGTCTGATATGTTTTGCTTGGAATAGGATGCGACAACTTTCGCAATCCCCATAAGCTCATTAAAAGAGAGAGCCGGTGCTTCTATTGTTTTCCATCCATCAATACCTTCCGTCATTACTTGATAGGGACGATTGATAACAATTTCAAAAAGACTTTCATCTTTCAAAAAAGCACGGATTGGTTCAAGTTTTGTGAGAACAATCGCGATGGTTTCATCGCTCATGGTATGTAAGTTTGAGTTCATTTTAAAGGTATCACAGAATTTTTGTAAAAGTTTCTTGAAACAGCTCGATTGGTAATCTGTTTTTTGTTTTCGATGACTTTCAATTTATAGACACTGGAAAAATCTAAATCGCGGGCAACAAAGATATTCACCATTTCCCCTTGGTTTTTGGATAATGTTGGAGGAATATTGGCGTAATTTTCTACGAGAATGTTTGCGATGTTTTGTCCTGAAGAGAGTGTTTCAGTTTCTTCTTTTTCTTGTTTTTTTGCTAAACGTTTATTGGCATAGTTTGTCGCATCTTTTATCAGGGAGACAAGAAGCGCAGATCCAATCCTCTCGAGCCAATGGTTATCAATATCTCCATCTATACCAGAACGCCCTAAACTGTCTGTTGCAGGTGAAGCTAAGGATATAATGATACCATTAGGGGTTTTTGCTCTATTCCATAGCACAAAGAGACGTGTTTGGCCTTTTTTCAAGCCGGCGCGATATTCACCAACAATTTGGGTGCCTTTATCAAGAAGGACAACACGACCATTGTCTGATAAGATATCTCTGGAGACGATACAACTGGCAAAACCTTGTTGATCACTGTTGATGGCTGTTTCTAAAATACAAGGGATAGAAGTTCCCATCGCGATGATGTAGTTTCGATTGCCAAGGGTTGAAGCACGAATACCTTCAAGCACTGTGGGTTTGAGAAGATGATTAAAACGTTGTGTTGTTTCATCAGGTTTACTTTCAAGTTGGTGAGGCAATACACCATTATTTGTTTGTGAATCTATTTTGCCTTGTTGTGTATTTGCATAAGCTAATACAGGAGCACGTTGTGCTGCTTCCAGAAGTGAGTCATCAGAATTTAATTGATTGATGTTTGGTGTTGGTAGCTCGACTTTTGGCAATAGAGCGTTATTTCGTTGAGGCTGTTCAAGGGGGGAGGGGGTAGGCTTTGCAGGGCGAAAAAGCTCTGTTTGTTTTATAACTTTTCCTTCTTTTGAAGATTCAATTGGTTGTTTTTTTTCTGTAACAAGTGTTGAATAGGCTAAATAAAGACAGACACTGAAAAGAATAATAAGAGCAATAGCTTTCCCTACATTGTTCTGTTGACTTTTTCCTTGAGCATTTTTTATTGTATCGCGATCATTAATGCTTTTTTCATCCACGGTGTTATTCATGGCTGCTTCCTAGGTTCACTTTACGTTGTACAGATGGTGATGTCGTACCTGTTTCAGGGTTAATTCCTTCTGGTACGAACCTTTTATTAAAGATGCACAATACTTCATTCCCACGCCGTAGCGTGAATTGTGCAGCTGTTGCATGAACAATAACTTTGTTGCCTTTAATCGATTTGGGAATAAGAGCTTCTTGCCCATCAGGCGATACAATGTAAATGGCAGGGATTTCAATGTTGCCTAAAAAGGTAAAGGTTGTTGTTTTTCCATTGTCATAGACAGACGCAGGTTCAATGAGGGATGAGCCTTGGGCTTCATAAGCCCAATTGCGTGGTCCGAAATCTTCATGGATATTTAAAACATCATTGACAAAGTTTTCTTCACGTTGTTTTGCTTTTTCTGCTTCGGCTAATTTCTTACGTAAGGCTTCATCTTCTGGATAACGAAACTTTACCAAGAAATACGTCTCATTGCCGGCTGAAACATCGCCTTCACGGACTTGCAGCTCGAATTGATAAGAGCGTTGTGTACCATCTTGGCGGCTTGTGACAATTTGTAAATTGGTCACAGGTTGGACTTCACGCGGCTTGAGAAAAACAAAGTGACCAGCCGGCGCAACTTGCCAAGCAACGGAATTTCCAATTCCTACATAGGTTACTTCTTCATCGTCGGCAAATTCTAGCTGAACTGAAGAGCGAATGGAGCCAATGATTTGCACAACATTGTAAGGGTCATAATTGACAAATCTGATGCGGTTATCTTTACGTGCACTGACAGGTGCTGTTTCCGCAAATGAGAGGACTGTGTGAAAGCTGAGAGTAATCGTAAAAATTAAAAAGATTGTTTGTAAAAGTCTGATCATTTTATCACCTCTGGATCAGATCTATATTCCGATACTTGAAAACCAAGTGGGTTGATGAGACGGTCAGATGTTGAAATGTGTGCGTTCACGTAGGAAAAATTTAAGATTGAAATCCAATGGGAAATATTTTCTTTTTCATTAAAGTCTCTGACCGTTTTATAGTAACGAACTTGGATAAGATCTTTGCTTATAAAAGAGATTGATTTGATTGTGACGGTAGCAATCATGTTATGATAAATATTTTGCGGACTTTCTGGATTATTGCCCGCGTACCATTTTGCAAAACGGTTTTGTTCTTTTGGAGAAGATAAAAGAGAAACTAAGCGAAAATTGTTTTCTGCTTCGGATGCTTGAAAACCTTCACGGGCACGAACATATTGGCTGGCAAAATAACGCGTTATCGCTTCATCATAGTCGTTAGGGGATTCTTTGAGGGCGCTTACAGTATCAATAATGCCTGTTGAGTTATCAACGCGGATAACAAAAGGCTCTACCGTTTTCAAAGGCGTCAAAGCTGCGACAGCTAAAGCCAGCGCAATCGTCATCAATCCAAAAAGCACTGTTAAAGCCATGGAAATTTTCATTCGCACGCGCATGCTATGCATGCGATCAATGTCAAATGAGCGGGCTTCTTTTATATATTCTTCAAGGGCATCACTTTTCACGCGTAACCTCCACAGTTTTATCAGATCGTGCTTCATGAATAACCGGCTTTAATAAAGCTGAATTGGCTGTTGCTTTTTCACTTTCCAAAGTATTGAGAATGATAGGAGTTGTAACAGTCTTTACGCTCTTTTCTGGGTGGACAACGTTTTGATTGTCCCAATTCCACTTATCTTTATTTAAAGCACGTGTATGTTTGCCATTACAGCGTGGTGGTTTTTTGGGGCCACTCAAAGAGGCGCAACCAGTAAGAGCGATTGTTAGGACCATAACAAAAGTTATTTTTCGTTTCATTTTTTGAACTCACAAATATCTTGGAATACAATGCATGAGAGCCTTTATTTTGGACACTTTTACAAGTCTATGTGATGCAAGACTTTGATTGGTTTTGTTGTAAGACCCAAGATGTTAGGTCTTATCTGGAACAGGACCATGGCGCGTGCGCCAAAGGGCGCACGCAAGGCTAAAACAAAAGTGCTTATTCTTTTAAAGAGGTTCTTTATCTTAAAACCGACCACGACCACCTCCAGATCTTCCTGCTTTTGCTGCCGCGCCTTTAGAAGCGTTACCGGCAGCACCTGAGATTTGTAAAGCGGCATTTTTTACTGTATTCGCACTCGTTCTTGCACCATTGGCAAGCATTGTGAAAACCTGTCCTCCTGAAGAGACACCAGTGTTAAAGTATGGTCCGCCAGAGGCCAGCGCTGTTGCAATACCGGGAAGCGCACGGAAGATAATAACCCCTATGATCGAAATGACGAGGACAGGGGGGAAAAGAACATAGATTGATTCATATGAAACTTTGAGAACCTGTAGGATAACTTGACATATAATTGTTCCAAGCATGATCACGAGAACCTGTAAAATGGTAAAATTGATCAAAGTTGTAATCCATGCATCGGTGTATTTTCGCGTTGCATTAAACAAATATAAACTAATGAATAGAGGACCAAGACCTATAATCATTACGAGAGCAACTTGTGCAAACATTTGTACAATAAAACCACCTATACAAAAAAGAATAACGGCTAAAAGCATGATAGAACCAAGAAGTCCCACAACGATCTTTTCAAAAAACCAAGCATTGTATAAAACTTCTTGATAGCGAGTATTTGCCTTTAACAAAATATAATCAAAAACATTGGAGCTTGCAGGATTGCTGTTAAGCGCATTCCCAATAGCGTTGGATAAATCATTGAAGAAAATATCCTTGACATAAGTATTAAATGTATCCGCATTCGTTGCCATTGTTGTCACAACAACGATTTTAACAACATTATTGAGAAGACTATGCATGGAAAGCGCAACGCGACCTGTCATAACATTATAGCCATAAAGAAAGATAAAAATGATTGCGGCGAGATTTAAGGGCGCTGAAATAGCAGAAGATAACCCTCTCACCGTTGTGTCCATCACATTATCGAGAGGGGTTAAAATATACCCAGAAACGCTTTCAAATGGAGAAAAACTAAAGTCTGACATTTGTACTCGTACTTTCAAGTTTTTCTTTTAATTTTTTTTCTTTTTCTTTTAATTGTGCCTCAAGGTATTTATGTTTTTGTTGTTCCTTTTCTTCACGCATTTCGTCTTTTGTTTTCGTATCTCTTGCTTGAATCATATCAAGAGACTGAAGTTTTAAAGAAGCCACTTGAAGATCGGCTTGAAGAAGAGAAAGTTTTACTTGAAGCTCTTGTTGAAGAGCTTGAAGCTTCTGCAATTCTTCAAGGCTAGGTTTTTTTACAGCTTCTGTTGTTGTTGTATCTGTTTGTGACTTAAGTTGTTCAAGTTGATGACTTATTGCTTTAATTTTTTTTGCAGTTTCAGTTGCAGTTTTATATACGCTTTCAGCTGTTTCTGATTTTGCAGCATCTAATTTTTGTGTATTCTCGAGTGCTTGTTTATAATATTCATCCGCATCGAGTGTCGTTTGTGATATTGCATGAGAAATAAAAGAAAAAGATAACAGTGTAACTAAGCCATATTTTTTCATTGATTTTTTCTCCTTTGATAAAATATGGGCAGCCATTTGTCAGGGTCTGCTCCATATTCGTTGATAATTTCATTCATGAGTTCAATGTTTTTTGTTGTGCCGCTTAAAACGGCGATCTCATCATTCATTCCACGTAAGTTAAGTTCTGCAACGACGGAACTTTGTCCTTGTTTGACGAGAAAACGGCGAGATTCTCTGCTTAATTCTGACTGTATCAGCTCAAATTCACGCTCAGTAAGTTTGAAAGCTTCGACATAATCATTGTAATTTGCTTTTTGATTTGGAAAAAATATTTGGGTGGGGCATTGCTCAATAATTGTGTGCGCGATTGTTGAGTTCAAAGCATCTTTAGGGCTTTGTGTTGCAAAGAGCATCATGCCATTTTGTTTACGAATTGTTTTTAGCCGATCTTGCGCAAAAGCTTTGAATGAATCATCTTCCAAAGCTTTCCAGAATTCATCAACGACAATAATGATGCGCCGCCCATCAATCAAATCAAGAATGCGGTGAAAGAGATACATCATCAAGGGGCGCCGAATTTCTTCATTGTCTAAGAAATCGGTCATGTCATATCCAATGAACTGTGCGTTTAAATTGAGATCATCTTGATCATTATCAAAAACCCACCCTAAATCATTGCCCCTAATCCAGCGTTGTAGTCGTATGGCAATACCTTCTTTTGATGTGTTGTCAAAAAACAGTTGAAGTGCACCAAGAGAACGTTGTGTTGGGGGTAAGTTTTCTAAAGAATCGATGGCTTTGGCGATATCTTGTCGCTCTTCTTCTGTTACGATTTGCCCTTCAGCGCTTACCAGCTTTAAGATCCAATTACGAAGAAAGATTTTATTTTTTTCAGTGTATTCCATGCCCTTTAAGGGAGAAATCCCTGTGGGCTGCCCATTTTTTAGAGGTTTATATTTCCCTCCTCCAGCTCGTACAAAAATCTCTGCTCCTTGATCTTTGTCAAAAAATACCATTGTTGGATTGTGTTTTTGTAATTGTGCAAGAAGAAAATTAACAATTACTGTTTTACCAGATCCCGATGGACCACAAACAAACGTATTTCCAAGATCGCCATAATGAAAATTAAAATAGTAAGGTGAACCTGCCTGTGTTTTTAGCAATGCGACAGCAGCTCCCCAAACATTATCGTTTAGTTTGCCAACAGGGAAAGAATGGAAGGGCGATAAAGCGGCAAAGTTTCTACTGGTAATGGCACCTGAACGCGCACGATAACTAAAGTTTCCAGGAAGCTGTGCCCACCATGCTGCTTCCAATCCTAAATCTTCTCTGGCAATTACGGCTCCCCCATTGGTTAAATGGGAACGTGCTTTTGATAAGTTTTCAGACAATATTTTGGGATGATCAGCAAAAACAGCTAAAGAAATGTGATGTTCGCCCAAAACAAAACGGTTTGATTCTAAATCATCTAGCGCTTCATCGAGTGCATCAATTTGTGAACTAGCACGGTCAGCTGCATTGATCATTTGATTTTGCTTGCGGCTCATAATCGCACCGGCGGCCGCCTTACTTTTAAAGACAAAGGATTGTGTTAAAATGAATTCAAATGGTACCGTAAGCAAACCATCAGTCATACCAGGGCGTGTTTTAGAAGGGTATTCTTTCCATCCAAACATGCCAGCAAAGCGTTCATTACTTTCATGGCGAATTTCGATAATTTCTTTCCCAAAAATAACACGATCCGAGTAAATCGTTGAAGCAATAGTTCCAAATGTGAGAGGAATACGCTCACGTCTTCCCCCCACCAGCTGGTGGAGAAATTCACTTTGTTCAGAAAATAAAATACCTTCATGTTCATAGATTGATAGCAGACGGACTTCATACTCTTCTAAACCTTGCATAAGGTCTTGACTTAACTCTTCGAGTTTACGAATAGCTTCCTCATCGGGTTCAGATTGTGTTTTCTTCGCTTTACTCAAGCGCTGAAAAAATGAAACCAGTTGTTCTGTTTTATCTACTGCGGGATTCCAAAGCAGTGAAATAAACAGATCATTTCTATACAGTTCTTGCGAAACCATTTTCTTTTTATATTTTTCATCTAATGTTGTTGCAAAAGATGAAAGAAAATGACCTTCTGGGTAGATCGTTTCACGGCGGCGGATGATGTGAGAATATAAAGCAACTCGTTCATCTGCAATATTTTTTAAAAGGGTGTTTAATTGGTTGTGTAAAGAATTTAATTGATCAATATCCGCAGTGTCAAAATTTACGCCCTCAACAGCCATCACAACCATTAAACAGCGTGAATTTAAAGCAACGACATGTTGGTTGATATAGCGTATATAGGGAATATATTCTTCAGGCAAAGTTTCCCGTTTCATTATTGACATCTGTTTCACCGGCTTGGTTCCTTCAGCTTAGTTCCTCATAAGTGCGGATAAGGCGCAAGGGGGAGGTAGAACCTCCTCCCCATCGGTTGAGGTTTTTTTGTTTTCCTCGGGTATTGAGCCAAGCAAACAATACACGAAATTGGTTGTGATCATGCTTTGTCACTTCACGCAAAATAAAGTGCATCCCAATACCAAAACCAATCACGGTAAAACCACTCGTCAAAATAAAAAGAACGGATGTCGCCATGACATTGAGCGTCATCGCTTCCATTGTGACACCGGCAAACATGGACGGTCGTGTACAGGCAAGGAAAAGAGTATCTTCGTTCATTTATGCTGTGCTCGCTAATTTACTGACAAGAGTAGGGGCACCAAAAACAATAGCAATACCAAGAACACAGTAAGCTGCTTTGCGTAAATCGATAAAGCCGTACATCCAGCCAATACCCACAGCAGCAACACATATAATTGCAATAAGCTTTGCCGTTGCACCCGTCATCATTGCGACAATGTTGCCTAAAACACCATCAAGATTTCCCAGACCACCTCCACTAGCAGTAGGAGCAGCATAAGAAAGATCAGATACAAAAACTGCCGTAAAAAGCAGCATGGTCACGATAAAAATGATGTTTTGGAATCTATTATCTGTCATTTTACCTCTCTTTAACAAATAATATTTGTTCATATGTCGACATTCCATTTCCTCTAACAAACTGGAGAATGCTCTCATTTGATAACAGCTTAATTCTCCTCGTTTGTTTGTTTTAAAAGCCTTGATAGTGGATCTGTTCACTCTCAAACGCTTTTTCTTAAAGAGACAGAAGTCTTTTCAAATTGGGATTGTGTTACATGAAAATGGCAATTTTAAGTTGTATGCGTTGGTAAAGACAACAATATTAAAACAATGCAAGAAGGAATATTATTCTTTACAAAATGTAGTTAATATGCAACACAGATATTTGGATTTTTTTCTTTAAAAACAAGGGGATTGGTGATAAATAATGTGAAAGGATAGAAAAACAATGAATTTTTTGAGCGAGCGTGTTAAGAAATGCTATTTAAATTGATTGTTATTATTTACATTATGGGCTCCATAGTGTGGGGATTAAGCCAGTATAAAGATAAAATAGATTTTAGCATTTTTAAAACATTTGAGATGCAAGATATACAAGATATTCTCAATCTTTATCGAGAAGAAAAAAATCGAGAAGAAGAAAAGTTGGTTAAATCTCTCACCAAACAGCAATTAGAAAAAAAAGAACCAGCTCTCGATTTACAGAAGAGTGTTTTATCAAACGATGTTGCAAATAATGCTGTTGTTTTTCATGGTAAGGCCTCTGTTACAAGTGGGGTTACATTTAAATTACTGACGCCTGCTGCACAATCTTGGCGCTCATATATCACCCGTGATATTCATCTTTATGGTGTAGACACATGTGCACCACGCCAAAAAGCACGATTAAATGATCAAGAATGGCCCTGTGGTGCGGTTACAACAGCTTGGCTTGTCACCAAAACACTTGGGCAGGATTTATCCTGTAAACAGGCTGTGATGCACAATGGTGTTTATTATGCGCAATGTTTTGTTCAAGGGGTTGATTTAGCTGAGGCAGGTCTTACAGAAGGTATGTTGGTACTCTCAAAAGAGGGAAAAGATCCTATTCCAACTCAGTACCATCATGCGGAAGAAAAAGCACGCAACAACAAGATTGGTCTTTGGTCAAGTGATTTCACTGAACCTTTAAAATGGAGACGAGATAATGGATCTTACAACCCCTTTGAAAATCCGTGATTGGCTTTAACGAACATATTTACTTAAATTTTTATAGAGAAAACTTTATCAATAAAATTGCACCAGAGCATAGGGCAAAAGACCATAGGGAAAGTTTGAATAAACCGTGAGATTATTTCCGCTTGTGAAGTAAATGGATAATATTTCCATTTTCAAGGGGGGGGGCTCTCAAAATCGCTCTTCTATTTTTACTTATGTGTTTTATAAAAGCAGGAAAATTTCATTTTTGGTGGCAAAACGTTTTTGAGTATTTGTGTTTGAAGGAGAAAATGAGACGATAAAAATGCTCAAGAAATGGATTTCTAGAGCAGAGTTGATAAAAGTGAAAAATGAATAGATCCCAAAATGGCGTAACGTTTGATATAACGGATAGAATATTTTACAGTGCCTTAAAAGAATTCCTAGCAAAAGTTTTTTCATCAGAATTTTGTCTTCAGGATTGGATCACGTTTTTTTACTTCTTTAAGAGTGATCAAACTGTTTCATTCCTTGAAAAGCTTTCATAATTATCTGCTTCTAAATTCAGACTTCTAAAAGATGGATTTCAAACAGACTCCACACGAAGAAATCTTCGTAAAAATGATTTGCATTGTTGATTGTTTTCTATATATTACAAGATGTTTTTATTTAAGCATTCGATGGGGGAAACAATAATCAACATACGAATAGGTAAAAAGAGCTCATACTTTTTTGTAATGGCTTTGTAGTCTATTGATCGTGATACTAAGCGTTATAATGCTCATAGGCTTTCTATAGGGTGAGGGGCGCGGTTCCTATCGCAATGTCACTATTTGAAATCAGTTGGAAAAAAACATTAGTGCGTCTTCTGATTTTGTCATTTTTACTCAGTTTGGGCTTTTTCCTTCTCATTATATTTTATGACAAACTCATACGATGGCTGTCGTGAGTTCTTCTTACGTTATTTTACTCAGAGTGCTCACTTTGAAAGCAAGTAAGTGATAGTAAGGCTGTCTTCTCATACAGTATGAAAACTTAACACCCATTTGGGGGATGATGTTAACAGATAAGGTATTTAAAGAGGGTAAAATGAAAAAAAATTATTTTATTATGCATGGCTCTATTATTCGCTGTGGGGTGTGAAAAAACTTATAGCGTAGAGGATTTTAAGAAAGATGCAAAATTAAGGGAAGAATGGGGAAAGAAGTGTTTTCTTTCAGGACAAGCTGTTAAGGAATCTAAAAATTGTAAAAATGTTTTACAAGCAGATACTGAAATGTTTTTCTCGCCAAAGCTT
>NZ_JBHIMK010000429.1:0-979 GCF_042194085.1 Bartonella sp. MU70NMGDW | reverse complement strand
CTATCAGCGTATTCGGCATGCGCCATGTCCCGAAACCATTCTGCCGCACCGGTAAGCAATTCACTAGGCAATGCCTTGCCTACTTGACGGGGAATGAATTGCACTTCGCGCTTGTTATTTCTCTCTGACCCCACAACAGCATTCACAAGCGGAGCAATACGATTAAAGGTCATAACGGGGCGGCGTTGCTCTTTTAACGCCGCTAAATCAGCCTCATTCCACTGATCACCATTGTAAAAACGAAAATCCTCCCGCGCATGTTCACGCCATTTATTCACATGCTCCACATCTTCTTTGTACCAACTCACAAGCTTACGAAATAAGCCTTCTGTCGACAAATCTGATGCGTTACTTTCTTTATCTAAATGCTCTTCATCATACATCATTCTGCCATCCATGAGGTACTCTCATATTCCGTTCTGCCGCTATAAGCTGGTCGCCTTTGTATCGTCGGAGGTTCTTCATAAGCCACGCACATCAATCCAAAGGCATCTGCTCCATGACTGGACCAATCATGCTCTGCTCCCAAGCCAATATTGCGCTTCTCATCCCATTTCTCGTGATACCAATTCAGTGCTTTGCGCCCTGCTACGGTCGTTTTTTCATTGAACCAAACAGACGGCAAAATACGTCGCACCGCCTCTATACGCATCTTAACCGCCCCTGCTCCCTGATTGGGAACAACCTGTGTTTCAAAGCCCGCATCATTTAAAGCGCTCTCAAAACTCACATTGTGCACACGGTCTCTGGTCGCACCATCATGGGGCAAAACCATCAGTGCCTTCTCATAACCATTTTGACGTAACCAACCGATATGCTCCGATAATGGTTGTCCTTGTGCTTCGTAATAATTAAGTACTCTGATCTCTCTACCAACAAATTGCGCTATCCATATCGCTGTGGCATCTGCCTTAGCACCCGTGCCCCCAATATCCCAAAAGGCGCGTATTTGCATCAAGGGGTCACGAGCAACACGCCC
>NZ_JBHIMK010000428.1:0-982 GCF_042194085.1 Bartonella sp. MU70NMGDW | reverse complement strand
TTTTAAGGTACGAGTTGCTAAATAAAATTGGGGAGTAGGATTTCCCCATATGCATTTGTTTAAAAGTGAAGATTGTTGATATAGCTTAGTCATCAGGTTTTGTACTTTTTAGGGGATTCAAAGAAATTCCAAAGGATATTTAAAGATCTTTTAATGCGTATTGTTTCTTTTTTTAATCAATTTGTAAGGAGAAGTTTCTTACCGACAATTGTGTTATTCAAAGAGGTATAAAAATCAACAGTTTTCACTTCTTTTAATATAAATTGACTAAAAATTTTTTGGATTTTTGGCATATTGTTTAAAGATAGAAGAAACTTTACACTTGTGTCAGCAGCGTGGATATTTTTTGATAATTCTTTCACTTAAACAAAATCTCTATAATAATCATCAGTATTCCAAGAGTATAAATCAAGATAAAATAAAGTAGTTAGCTGGACATAAAAGCAATAAATTAGATTAGTTCAATTGTTTAAAGCTAATACCTGTTAAACGAAAGACAATAAGCTTTGATGAGGCTTAAAGTTTTAAAATATTAAGCTGTGCAGTTACGCTATGCTGTCTTTCCGTTAGCTTAACCTCTAAAAATATAAATATTAAGAAAGCCGCTCAGAATAATTATAATATATTGATTTATAAAAATTAATTAGTATTTGTTTGAAAAAAACTTTACTATCATAAACTTCTTTTGTTTCAATCCCTCTTATAATGAATCAATTAAAATCATTCATTTGTGCATTATAAATGGGATTAACGTGTGGATAAAGACTATTGAAGAAAAGCATAAAAATGATTCTTATTAACGTTCTTAGGCGCCAAAAGTTATCACAACATTGGAAAAATAGTATAATGGTGCAGGCTTGCTCTTTTATTAAGTATAAAGATGATGTTGCAACAATGACTTTATTATTATACCATTCACGGGTATTGTTGTGTAATGGGGAAGAGCACTGAGAGAACTTTCTTAAAAAGATATGTAAATTGG
>NZ_JBHIMK010000427.1:0-984 GCF_042194085.1 Bartonella sp. MU70NMGDW | reverse complement strand
GATCAAATGCAATGCGAAAAAAAGAGCGTTTTTTTAAAATTGTAAACCAAGAAAGCCCCGCTTGGAAACCTTCAAGACAAATTTTCTCAAACAAACGAATATCCTCAAAAACAGGCTTTCCCCATTCGGTATCATGATAAGCACAATAAAGTGGATCCGTTCCAGCCCATGCGCAACGAACTTTTCCATCCACTCCCTTAAGAAGACCTTCCGCAAGCATAGCATTAACCTTATTAAAAGAGAGTTCCTTGATCATCGCTTGGCGACTTTATCTGCTTGTGTTTTGACCGTTTAGAAAAAACAGGTTCTTGTGTTGCAACACTGATATCTCCATCAAAAAAGCGTAAATTTATTTGCCCTGTTTCAGGAAACTGAACCAACCGTTTAATGGGCTTATGATCTTTCCCCAAAGCCAAAACAAAACCACGCTCTAAAATACTTTGATACGAAGTGCTTTTTAAAAGCCTAGATGCAAGCTCCATTTGGGCACGTTGTTTTTCCACACTACGCACAAAAGCACGATGAAGGCGCGCCGTATATTCTTTTGTATTGCGTTGTGCTTTTTCAGTATTCAGTAAACGCGGTGAAAAACGTATAGCAAGCGCATGAAAAGAAATTTGTTTTTTATCGCAGCTCACATGAAGAGCGCGCAGCAATCGACTTGAAATTTCATCAAAACCACGCCGTGGTAGAGCGAAAAGTTGATCGACAGTCGGAAGCCCTCTTATAATAGCACGCAATTTCTGTTGATGAAAATCAAAATAACGCATCAATCCCTTGCGTAAACGGGCACAAAGAGACGCCACATACACTTCGAGATCAAGCTTAACAGGAACAGCCTTTTCTGCAGCTCCTGTAGGAGTTGGAGCACGCCAATCGGCGACATAATCAATCAAAGTCCAATCTGTTTCATGCCCAACAGCAGAAATAACCGGAAGAGCAGAGGCATAAACAGCACGAACAACAGCTTCATCATTAAACCCC
>NZ_JBHIMK010000426.1:0-985 GCF_042194085.1 Bartonella sp. MU70NMGDW | reverse complement strand
AATAATGGTGTTTTAATAAAAGAGCATGAGGGGTGGTATTTATTAAATCCTACACCACCAAAGATAGAAAGTTTTCCTGCTGGATTCATTGCAACATTTGCTATGCAAAATGTACCAAATGGTTGGCTTTTATGTGATGGTAAGGCCTATAAACGTGAAGATTATCCCCAGTTATTCAAGGCAATAGGTGATAAATGGGGTAAGGACAGCAATAAAACTTTTAAAGTTCCTGATTTTAGAGGCATGTTTTTACGCGGCTTTGATAATGGTCGGGGTTTAGATGGTGATAGAAAATTTGCAGATGAACAACAAGATAGCATAAAAGCGCATACTCATATTGGGAGCATTGAAAATGCAGGCGAGCATGCGCATAATTTTGAGTATAAAGGAGTTGGATGGCCAACTGGTGATATTGGGAGACTACCGAATTATTTTACCTATAATGCGACCCTGAAAGGGACAACAGGTTCTGCTGGCACACATACACACAAGGTAACTCTTTCCCATACGGGTGAGGCAGAAACGCGACCTGTTAATACAACCGTTGTCTATGCTATAAAATCATGAGTATGTTTGAGTAATAATAATCCATACACCTTGATAATTTTGTTAACGCGGAGAAATTCCGCGTTATTTTCTATGCATATGAAAAGGTAATCTATATTGTTAATACGATACTTGAGAAAGTCAAAAAACAATTTAAAAATGATTGCAAGAAAGAGTTAAGGATATAATTTATGATAAGAAAAAGAAAATCATGATTTTTTATAAGGTGTTAGGGGGTAAGATGATAAAATTATTCAACCTGAGGTATACAAAAGTACAATGTTTTAGCGTTTTTTGTGCAAAAACAGTATACCCCGTATGAGTTAATTCGTCTCGTAAAGATATCCCTTATCTTGTTGTCGATTTCATTTCTTTGCATTGCTATGGTGTAGGCTTTATCTGTAAATGATAGTATTCCTTGAGTGGAATCATCGTTATG
>NZ_JBHIMK010000425.1:0-986 GCF_042194085.1 Bartonella sp. MU70NMGDW | reverse complement strand
ATACTTTCAAAAGCTGTATATTCGATTTCGTTATTCACAAAGGGCCACAAAATAGTTTTAGCAATTGTTGTATAGGATTGGCCACGAAGTGCCCGTAACGCATCAAATGAGAGCTGAGGAAATTTATCTGGCAGATAAAGTCCTCCATCACTTGCCAATCCTGTCATGATCGTTTCCGTAAAGCTTAAAGCAGGAGCTTCACCTCTCGTGCTGATATATTCCATAAATTTTATCCTTTTTTTATTTCTGGAAAATTGGTGAAGTTATTTATTTCACGTTTTTCATAATATTTAAATTATTAAATGGATAGTTTTTTTACTCAATAATGAAAGGCAATAGTCTAAAGCATTTTTATTTTTGAGATATAAACGTCAAAAGTTCACAGAAAATCTGTTAAAGTCGAAATTTTTTTCTCTATTATTCATTCACTTAAATTTTGCAATATATCTTCATTTGTGCACCTTCTTAAATAATAAAATCAAATAGATAGAATGGTATTTATTGAAGAATTTTTTTTGTAAAACTCAATCATTCATATTTATTTTATGCTCTTATACTTTGTAACAATTAAATCTGCTAAAATGAATGTTGAAATGATATAAATCAAAATTCATACTGAAAGATTTATAAGGTAATTTTATGGCATTTCGTGCGCAAATTTATACTTTGAATAATTTTTGTTTAGCTTAATTTATTATTTTGTATACTAATAGATATTATATTTGTTCTATACAGTATGGTAACCTAAATTTTATCCATAGAAAACATACGACAGCCTGCTACATGATGTGAAGCAGGCTGTAAAGTATTCTCATTTTAAATAGAAAAAAATAACTAAGTATCTTTGAATTATTTGCCTTTAAGTTTTCCTATTGCCCATCCGATTGTCCCGCTAAATATGGACATAAAAAATCCAGTCAAGAATCCAAAACCCAAAGCTCCTACTGTAGAAAAAACTCCTAGCGTAATTGGTTCAAATACTTTCT
>NZ_JBHIMK010000424.1:0-987 GCF_042194085.1 Bartonella sp. MU70NMGDW | reverse complement strand
ACGGATCTTACCAATGACTTTACAGGCTGTGCACCTCAGGAAATCGAAACTCTTGATGCTCTTTCCCTTGTTTGTAAGGTGACCTATGCTAATGGTCGACCAGCCGTAAAACTTTCAGATAATCCTGAAAAAACGATCGGTAATTCAAAAGAAGTACAACGTTATCTCAATTTTTTTAGTAATAAAAAGCGAATTGCTAGATCTATAAAGACGTAGTTTCCGGTTCTTTAAAACGAGTATATTGACTCACCATATTGTTTATAAGATTGATTTTTGTCCTGCCCTAAAGATGGGGTTCTTAACCTTTGCTGGTCTGTAAATAGTTCGGCTGTTTTTTGAGCAGATTCTACTTGGGCTACCACGCATACGCTTCACTTACATAAGGATCGACAGATCAGATTTAAAAAAATACTTAACGTGCTAGGGAAGTTTAGCCAAGGGGGCTTCCTTATATCATTTTAATAAATAACGGTGTTATACGGCATAACAAGATACTATCATTTTGCATGTTGAATGAGCGCGAATATCATAAATTTTTCTCATTTCAACCCTGTTAAATCAAGCACACTAATCTCCTTGCGTGTATGAAGATTTTCAATTTTTAAGGGTTGTTGTTGTAGCTCGACAGTAGGTTTTGTACTAAGTGGGAAGAGATAGGATTAAGTAGGAATACGTGGTAATTTGTTGTTTTTATGTACAATTTTGACCATTAAATGCGCATTTTGTCAAAATAAATTTTGACGCCTAAAATTGCAAAAATTACCGAAAATCAGAAAAAATGCGTTTCCATAGTAAAAATGAAAAAAGGCTTTGAAACCCCTTTGAGAACACCTTTAAAATTCTTTGAAAAAAAATAAATTGGTAAAAAAACTAGCGTCAAAATATACAAAACCAAATGATAAGCTACAATTGTAACATTAGGAATTGCTAAGGCAACATTGGAGGATGACAAATAGCATGGTGACTATCAGTGTGCATTTTGCAAGG
>NZ_JBHIMK010000423.1:0-991 GCF_042194085.1 Bartonella sp. MU70NMGDW | reverse complement strand
ATTAAGCACACCGGTGGTTACATCGGACGGTTACACCCTGAGGGAAAAGAAAACATTCATCTTCCTCCATTCAAGCTAATTCAATCAAAAATAAACCCGCCCTCTTCCCTAGCACATTCAATTGTTCTGAAAGACGCAACAGAAACCCGTTTAATCAATACCTTTTATTTTTCGATATTTTCTGGTTTCTTGGCACTGTTTGCTTACCTTTTACTGTTGAGTAGCATGTGGTATCGTGAAAGCCGTTAAAAAGTCTGAGATTTCGTATAATAGTTTTAAAATTCAGCTTATCCTTTTACGTATTTACTTGTCTTTTATAATTAGATAACATATTGATTTGTAACTTCAAATACAGTATAATACTCCTCCTTTCAAATATCCTCATATTAAAACAATAAAAAACATTCTCTTGCGTATTATTGAAGAGATGCTGTATGGATAGAAACCATTGAAGAAAAGAATGAAATACCTCTTATGAATTCTCTTAAAGCAAGGATTTTCATAAAATTGGGGGAAATAGTATGATGTTTTTTATTCGCACCTTGTATAAGCGTAGAGATAGTAGTGTACAGTAAGCCCTATATACTCCACAGAAGCTTTCCATATAGCATCGAGTACCGTCGTGAAATTAGCTCAAACGTATTGAGAAATGTTTTTTAACAAATATGTGAATGTACAACACAATGATATTTTATTGGGGATATTCTATTTGGAACATTCAGCTTGAGATGTTCTGTTTTGCAAGCTAATTTTCATTTTACAATCTTTCTTGCCTTTAAGCACTAACTTATCTTATGTTTATTCTTTAAATCGTTTTTAATATTCTATGAGATTATATGTTTTATCTTGCCCATATATCGGATGTACATCTTTCACCTCTTCCGCAACCTTCCCTCTTCGAACTTTCTGGAAAACGTCTTACCGGTTATCTGAATTGGCAAAGAAAACGTAAGAGTCAAATGGTAACAAATGTCCTAGAAACTTTAATAGA
>NZ_JBHIMK010000422.1:0-997 GCF_042194085.1 Bartonella sp. MU70NMGDW | reverse complement strand
TCTTCGGCATTCAAAGCCATCACTGCATGCGCTGTTGTACTAGAGCCAGCGAAAAAATCGAGAATGATGTCGTTGTCGCTGGTGCAAATGTTCTTTATTAAATACTCAAGCAGCGCAGTAGGCTTTGGATACTCCAACAATTTCGCACCCAACAATTGAATCAATTCTGAAGAGCCTTTTTTGGTACTCCCAATCTCCAGAGGCAGCACTGTTTTTGGATGAACCGTACCTCTTTCTTTTTCATAGCAAACACGACCTTGCGCATTAAAATAAAATCGAGTGACTCTTTGTCCCTTACTATCAAAAGTTTCTTTTCCGCCCAGCCAGGACATAAGCTGGTTCCTCATAGCCCACCCTGCTTTAATCGTTACATCTTCCGCTAATAAGCCATTCTCAAAGCGCAATTTACCTGCAACAACATATTGCTTCTCTACCCCCCCAACTCATCAGGAAACTCTGCATCTGTTCCTTCAAATTGAATGCTTCCTTTAGGAAACAATACTTCACTCGCTGGATTTGCAGCCGAGATTTTTTTACTGCCCTATCACTGATAACTCCACCGTCTAAATCTTTAAAATAATTTAAGGCTGTCTTATATCTTGCGTAAACAAGAATATATTCATGCGACCGCGTGAAATGCCCTGCTTGCGTTCCGCTAGACAAACTCCACACCAATTGAGCAACAAAATTCTCTTCGCCAAACACTTCATCACAGAGCTTACGCAAATTATGCACCTCGTGATCATCTATTGAGATAAATATCACCCCATCGTCACGCAATAAGGTCTGTGCCAAACACAAGCGCGGATAAATCATATTGAGCCACGCCGTATGAAACCGCCCCATTGTCTCAGGGTTTGACTTCGTTGTCTGCTTGGTCACTTCCTTATATCGCGCCAATGGGTCTTTAAAATCATCATCATAGATAAAATCATTCCCCGTATTATAGGGCGGGTCTATATAGATCATCTTCACTTGGCCAAAATAAGCCCGCTGG
>NZ_JBHIMK010000421.1:0-997 GCF_042194085.1 Bartonella sp. MU70NMGDW | reverse complement strand
ATACTTTCAAAAGCTGTATATTCGATTTCGTTATTCACAAAGGGCCACAAAATAGTTTTAGCAATTGTTGTATAGGACTGACCACGAAGTGCTCGTAACGCATCAAATGAGAGCTGAGGAAATTTATCTGGCAGATAAAGTCCCCCATCACTTGCCAACCCTGTCATGATCGTTTCTGTAAAGCTTAAAGCAGGAGCTTCACCTCTCGTGCTGATATATTCCATAAGTCTTGTCCTTTTTTATTTCTGGAAAATTGGTGAAGTTATTTATTTCACGTTTTTCATAATATTTAAATTATTAAATGGATAGAGTTTTTTTCTTCTTTTTAACTCAATAATGAAAGGAAATAGTCTTAAACATTTTTATTTTTGAGATATAAACGTCAAATGTTAACAGAAAATCTGTTACAGTCGAGAATTTTCTCTCTATTATTCATTCACTTAAATTTTACAATGTATCTTCACTTGTGCACCTTCTAAAATAATAAAATCAAATAGATAGAATGGTAGTTACTGAAGAACTTTTGTATAAAACTCAATCATTCATAGTTATTTTATGCTCTTACTACTTTGTAATAATTAAATCTGCTAAAATGAATATTGAAATGATACAGCTCAAAATTCACATTAGAAGATTTATAAGGTAAATTTATGGCATTTCGTGCGCAAATCTATACTTTGAATAATCTTTTTTAGCTTAATTTAGAATTTTGTATAATAATAGATATTATATTTGTGCTATACAGTATGGCAACCTAAAGTTTATTCATAGAAAACATAAAAACAGCCTGCTAAATGATGTGAAGCAGGCTGTAAAGTATTCTCATTTTAAATAGAAAACAATAACTGAGTATCTTTGAATTATTTGCCTTTAATTTTTCCTATTGCCCATCCGATTGTCCCGCTAAATATAGACATAATAAATCCAGTCAAGAATCCAAAACCCAAAGCTCCTACTGTAGAAAAAACTCCTAGCGTAATTGGTTCAAATACTTTCT
>NZ_JBHIMK010000420.1:0-999 GCF_042194085.1 Bartonella sp. MU70NMGDW | reverse complement strand
TCTTATCTTCATTTATATTTGTGGGATTCCACCCAATAACTGAAGAAAGCAACTTCTTTTCAACTGCTAAATATTCTCCTTCAACAATTGCAATAGAGCTTTGAAGAATCTTTCTTTGTTCATCCGCTATTGCTTGTGGTATTTTTGCTGTTATAAATTGATGTTCTAGTGTTTCGGTAGCCCGCTTATAAATCCGCTTACGCACTTGTGATGTAACATTATTTTGTGCATTAATTGTCTTTTTTAAGATTCCAACGAAATCTACCATTTCCTTTATAATCTCTCTTAAACTGAGAAAAAACAACAGTAAAGCCAAAAAACTTTATTTTAGCCTTCTAAATTTATTGCCATTTAATATTGGTACAACTATCGCAATAATGTAAAATGAATATGAAAAATAAACAATGCTATTTCGCACCTTTTTCTCACGTGCTCCTAAAAACTTTTTTTGTAAAAAGATAAAAAAACGAACAAAGAACATATATAGAAATCTAAAAACAATAATCAATTAACAAAGGGATCCGTAATAAGAATAGTATCTTCACGCTCTGGACTTGTGGATAATAAAGCCACTTTTGTGTTAATCAGTTCTTCAATATAGCGTATATATTTAACAGCCTGTATTGGTAAATCTTCCCACCTCAATGCATGGGCTGTTTTTTCCTTCCAACCTTCTAATGTTGCATAAATAGGCTTCACCCGATCCTGAGCTCCCATGGAAGAAGGTAAATAATCAATCCTTTTACCATCAAGCTCATAACCAATACAAATTTTTATTTCATCCAAACCATCTAAAACATCAAGTTTTGTCAACGCTATACCTTGAACACCGCAAATTGTTACCATCTGACGGACTAAGACAGCATCAAACCAACCACATCGACGCTTTCTCCCCGTTACAACACCAAATTCATGCCCACGTACTCCCAGAAATTCACCAATATCATTTATCTGCTCTGTAGGAAAAGGCCCTTCTCCAACACGTGTGGTATACGCTTT
>NZ_JBHIMK010000042.1:0-15329 GCF_042194085.1 Bartonella sp. MU70NMGDW | reverse complement strand
GATGTTCCAAGCCCTACTTTTACTCTTGTGCAAAGCTATCAACTTCCACAGTTTGAAATTATTCATGCTGATCTTTACCGCCTTTCTATGGCAGAAGAAATTGATGAATTAGGGCTTCATGAAGCTCGTGAGAAAAATATTTTACTTGTTGAATGGCCAGAAAGAAATACAGCTCTTTTAGAACTCGCCACTTTTGCACTCACCTTACACTATAAAGAACATGGGCGTCATGTAACACTCAGATCAGCACAACATTCCATTGAACGTTTGCAACAGTCTTTTGCAATTCGTACATTTTAAAAAAACATCGACATGAGCATGAACATCATCATTTTTTAATTGATAATACCTCAATACGTACCGAAATTTGAGATGATGAACAACATAAAGAAGTCCCTCATGGATGTAATCAACTATGAAGATGAGATGAAATACTGGCTCTTTTATATAACAATGACATAAATTGCAAAGGACATCCGTTAATTTATAGCAATTTATCAATTTATTTTAGAGAATGTTTTTTGCCTTTCATACTTTTAGTAAAGGCTTCAAAAAAAGTCTTTTGATTCTAGAGAATAGTGTAAGAGAATTTTAAATTGAAGTGGTAACCCTTTAGAAGAGCATTATATAACCTATAGTGAATTGCTTGCTTCTTTCTGCTTAAAAATTGTGAACTTCAGAAAAGTAATTTGCAAAGTTTTTTCTTAAAATCTCCTTTCATGATTGCAAAGGACTCCAAACAAAAATCTCCTTATTTCTAGATTGATATTGCCTTTTTATGTGTTGAAAGCACTATCTATCTCTATAGTCTTATTCAAGAAGAAAATACCTTTATGAAATTATCATTCACCCAATATTTTTGACGCGCATATAAGGAAAGAATTGCCTATATTCTTCATACAGGGCAATTTTTTATAAAAAATAGTCAATTGAATCATGCATAAAAGTACGAATTCTTAAATTCATTTAACATTTTGATTTTATTATCTTTTTATTATAATATAATGCAAAAAAGAATGTTTAAAAAATCAAAAGGAGAGACAAAGCTTCTCTCCTTTATAGTGATTATATGTGGAATTAACTAAGCCCATCTTTTATCCATTCAGAAAGACGTCCTTTAGAGGTAGCACCAACCATATTCGATGAAATATTTCCATTTTTAAACATTAATAATGTAGGGATAGAACGTACTCCGTATTGGGTAGCCAGTTCCGGATTTTCATCAATATTTACCTTAGCAATTTTAACTTGATTTTGCATTTCCATTGAAATTTCATCCAAAATTGGAGCAATCATTTTGCAAGGGCCACACCATTCTGCCCAAAAATCAACTACAACAGGGGTGGAAGAGGTTAGAACTTCACTTTCGAAATTGTCCTTATCAACTTTTATACACGTCATTGATTTATCCTTTATATTCACTCTTTATAGATTGGTATGATAACAATTCATATCAAGTTATTGCAAAGATAAATTATTAAAGGACTTTTTTACACCAGAGATTGTGCATTATGTTTGTTTGGGCGATTTTATGAAAGTCAAAAAGCGTAAGGATACTTTGAAGGAAAGGAATAACTTATAAGGCAACTTCACCAAGAAATGCCTCGAGTTTTTCTGGAGAAAGCTTAAAAATTTTGGCTTCTTTACTGTAGATAAGCAGAGCTTGGATATCTTTATCAGGATGAATAGCTTGTAATAATTTTCGGTAAAGAGCCATTTGCAACCAGTGATGGGAAGCAATAGCAGCTTCATTTTCTGGCGGGGTTCCTGTTTTAAAATCGGCAAAGATGATGCTGTTTTGCGTGATGTATAGACGGTCAATTTGACCAGAAATTGCGTGTTCTTTTCCACGAATTTTTACAATACCCATTAAGGAAACCTCAGCACGTGAATGCTCAGAAAAAAGGGGCTTGAGGTAAACATGATCTAATATTTTCCAAACATGGCGAAGAGCATCTTCTCTTTGGCTCTCATACCAATGAGAGGCTTTGATATTGAGATAGTTTCGAGCATAGTCTCGACGTTTTTGTGGGGGGTAATCGGGTAAATATTGTAATAATCGGTGAACGATATTACCATATTCAATGGAAAAAGCTCTGTTAGTGTTTGTTTCTCCTAAAACAGGGGAGATGGTAAGCTGTTTTGGACTTGAGGACAGCTCTGTATCAGCTTCAATGGCAAGGCTCGCGACTGAGGGTTTTAACGGTTTTGGTAGCACTGGCTCTTCTGGTACTTTATGGGAGAAAAAAGCAGGCAAAGGTGGTAAGGTTTGGCATTCAGCGCAAGGGACTTTTGGGTTTATAGAAGCAGAAGAAGGAGGTGTAATACAATAACGCCAAGCTGCAATATCTTCCGCAGAATCTTTTATAGCAAGAGCATGCGGTTCGAGGGCTTTTTTTACCAGTTGTAACCATGTATGAGATGGCGTTTTCTGTCCTTTATATCCACAAATAAACAAGCGATCCTCAGCGCGGGTCATTCCTACATAAAGAAGGCGCCTATATTCTTCTTCTGCACGCTCTTTTAAGTGTGAAATTGCTTGTTTAGAGAGTTTTGTATCAAACTTTTCATTGGGACGCCAAATAAAGGTTTGTTTTCCGTTCCATTGTGCATTGTTTAAAGGAACTTTAAGCAAGTGAGGCGCATGCTGAGGATGCCAAATCGCACTACCAGGATCAACTAAAAACACAATAGCAGCCTCTAGTCCTTTTGCAGCATGAACAGTCATAATGCGGATTTCTTCATTATTTTGTTCAAATTCACGTTTAATTTCTGGTTCACTTGCACTTAATGTTTCTAAAAAAGCTTGTAATCCTGGTAATCCTGTTTTTTGAATAGTGAGCGTATAATCCATAAAAGCATCGAGCACATCATTTGCTTCAGATCCTAAACGAGACAGAATTTTTTGTCTTCCCTTATCATTATTCAAAATATGGCTATAAAACTCGAAAACCGGTATTTTATCCACTAAAGCGCGATAATGGTTTAGCTTTTCAAAAGCATCTTTAAAAGATATCTGCGATGATGCGTGCGTACATAAGCTTTGCCAAAGAGAGCCGGTGCGGTGTGCAGCAAGCTGATAGAGTTCCTCTTCACTAAGAGCAAAAAGGGGGCTTTTTAAAACACAAGCAAGAGAAAGATCATCTTGTGGCTGCAAAACAAAACGTGCAAGCGCCATTAAATCACGGATACTAATATGTTTGGTAAGCTGTAAACGATCAGCCCCTGCTACGGGAATATTGCGGTGTTTAAAAGCACGGGTAAGAGCTGAGACAAATTGATCACGTTTACGAACCAATATCATAATATCACTTGCCCGTATTAAGCGTCCTTTTGCTGGAAGCATTTCACCTTTTTGTAACCAGTTGGCAATAGTTTCAGCAATTTTTTCTGCTAAACGAACTTCAGGGGTATCTAAATGATCAACGCTTAAATGCCAATCATGAGGAAATTCACTCGTCTCTTGGGAAATTGCATCCCATATAACAACTTCACCGGGACTATGAACACGAATAGCTTCATGCACCGTTTTTGTATTTTCTGCCGAAAGTCCTTTATAGTTTTCTGGTGTTTCAAAAACAATATCAACGCTTTTAAGAACATCCGCTGTAGAGCGAAAAGAGTAATGCAGTTGTATTTTTTCAAATTGTTGATTGGTTTGCTGCACTTTTTTTTGAATGATTCGTCCATTTTCATCAAAATTTTCTGGAGCTGCGCCTTGAAAAGAATAAATAGATTGCTTTTCATCTCCAACAGCAAAAAGAGTCCGTATATTTGTTCGTTGGCTATAACCTGAGAAAAACTCTTGTGCCAAGAGTTGAATAATTTGCCATTGCTCAGGATTAGTGTCTTGTGCTTCATCAAGTAGAATGTGATCAAGCCCACGATCAAGTTTATAATGAACCCATTGGCTTGCACCTTTACGCTGTAACAAATGAAGTGTACGCTCAATAAGGTCGTCAAAGTCTAAGAAGCCATTGGCCTTTTTTAGATTCGTATAGATTTTGAGATAAACAGCACATAACTGAAAAGCAGCCATATTGAGAGTAGCAACTTTTGCGCATTGATATTTCTCTAAAAGAAGAGAAAGCTTTTTTTGTTTATCTTCAAGCATTTGTTGAATAAAAGGCAAAATTTCATCTGATTTTTTACGAGATAAATGTGAAAACTTACGTGGCTCACCTTTTATTGTAAAATAAATATCAGAAATAATATTGAGAATATTTGTCTCATCATGCACCTTTTCTAATTGGGAAAGTTTTTCCACCATATCCTTAAAGCTTTGACTACCATTGATTTCACAATGCTTAAGAGCATAAAGAGGAAGGCGCGCTGTTTGTTTAATTTGTTCCAGCAGATATTGATTTGTTTCATTGGGCGCTAAGTTAAAAAGCGCGCGCAATTTTTCTTCTCCATTTTCAGATAAAAGAGAAGATAAAAAATCAGACAATTTATGTTGCTTTTCAGTTGCTTCATAGAGCAATTGGTTAAAAGTATGTTCGCTAATAACTTGAAGTAACTGTTGCAAAGCAGGTTGTACATCACGACGGGCTAAAAGTTGACGACGGGATTCTTGTCGTAATTTTTTTCGACTGATATCATCGGGAAGTTCAAAATGCCCTGCAATATTGGCTTCTAACATAAATTGATGCAAGAGAGATTCACAAAAAGCATGAATCGTTTGGATTTTTAAGCCACCAGGCGTTTCGAGAGCACGCGCGAAGAGTTGTCGTGCATAAGTTAGTTTTTGCGCATTAACAGGTTTTTTTTCAAACCGTGTTAAGGTTTCTTGCAGCTGTGCATCATCGAGTTCATTCCAACTGGAAAGCGTGCGAAAAATTCGTGATTGCATAACAGCAGCAGCAGCTCTTGTATACGTAAGGCATAAAATACGTGCTGGAGGCGTACCGTTTAAAAGCAAACGGATAACACGTTCACTTAAAACGTGGGTTTTTCCAGATCCAGCATTTGCAGAAACCCACACGTTTTTTTGGGGATGTGTTGCTGTTGCTTGTGCATCAAGAGCGGCTTCAGGAATAGAAAAAAACGTCATGATTACTCTTCTTTATGAAAACCACTTGACCATTCCCACAACCGAGCCAAATGGTCGTAGTCACCTTCATATCGTTTTGACATGGGGACAGCATGTGAAAGATAACCTTGTTGTGGATTTTTATAATAAGTTATGAGTGCGATAAGATTTTCCCATGCATTGTCAGCAAGATCAACAGCACTTAGATGAGTTTTTCCGTCTTTTTTCTTTAAAAGAATTGATTGGGATTTAATTTCACCTTTTTTGTTAAGAGGAATGTAAAATAAATTTGAGGGGGTAAAATCTTGAAAATCTGGGAAGCCCCCTTGTATGAGTAAAGCTGTTTCTAAAGCCAATTGCGGAAATAATAATTCACGAACTTGTTTTGATGAAGGAGGGGTTCCGGTTTTGAAATCTAGAATTTCAACCGTTTTATCTGGCAAAACATCAAGACGATCAGCACGTCCTGAAAGGGTTACTCCTGTTGTTCCTATAGGAATTTTTTGTGATACCACTTCCGAATATCGCTCTCGCAGTCCTAAACTTTGTTCCCATTGAATAAAGCGTGGAGCAAGATTTTCAAAACTATTCCACCAAATTACTTCAATATCGGGTGGAAAATTGAATTTATCAAACTCTTTACGTCCAATAGAAAGCAGTACATTGAGTGCATTTGCATCATTTGGATTTTTTATTTGTGTGCAAAAGGCTGCAAGAATAGCGTGATAAAGTGTTCCACGTTCTGAAGCGCTAGGATCATGAATAAGTTCTTTAAGTGGTTTGAGCCGTAAGATTTTTTTAGCATAAATAGCATAAGGATCATATCGCAATGTTTCTATTTCAGTAACTGAAAAATGACGCGGGCGTATATCAAGAGGCGGAGCAGGGCAAGGACGTTCCACCTCAGAAGTTATGCTTGTATGATCAAGCATCTTTGCCCAATGGCGTAGTATTTCACCTCGTTCACGGATTTGTTCCCAAACCTGTTTTCCTACAACTGTTTCCATGCGTTGTAGCCAGCGTGAAGGAATGGAAGGCGTATGATTAACGCGCAATGCGCGACTCATCACCACTTTATCCATTCCCATCGCCCATTGAAAATCATGCGCGGAAAGACCTATACGCTGCTCTGGTGGTTCCAGAGTCAACATCATTTTCATCGGTCGCGATAAAAAAGCATCATTTCGGGTTGATATCGGCCATGACCCTTCATTAAGACCGCCGATGACCACTGTATCAACCGTTTGCAAACGTGATTCCAACGTACCCCAGATGAATAAACGTGGATGTCCTCCAGGCGAAGGTGTGACAGAACGGGTTGCTATTATGGCAGAAAACATAGCGGGCCATTCGCAAAGATGAAATGTTAATCCGGATTGATCACTGACCAATTCACGCAAAAATTTTGATAGGGTTTGTCCTGCTTCGTGTTGATAAAGATGTGCAAGAGAATTATCCTCATTGCGCCCAAAATTTTCAAAAACTTCAACAGTTGCTATTGCAGCTTCGTTGATGGTGCATTCTTTCTCTTGTTTCATAAGAGATATTAAAGGTTCAACAGCTTTCCTCAAAAGATGACAAAGGAAACGTGCTTCTTCACATTTCTGCTGATCAAGAGCGTTGATTTCAGAACTATTATGAAAGTGCGTTTCAATCCATTTTTCAAGAAATTGATCACATTCGCAAAGATTGATGCGTCCTGTATTCCCTCGAAGAACAAAAAGTTCAAAATTTTCTGCCATTTCCCGTAAACGATGACGGTTTTGTTGGAGTGTTGTCAGTGGATGTTTAAGAAGAGAAAGAAAAGCAATGGGATCATCGGGTTGCAACACATTTTCTAAGATAAGTCGTAAGAGAGTTACAGGCAATGTTTGTGCAAGTGGTATTCCGCCTGAATCATTTGCTTCAATTCCAAATCGCTGTAATTCCACAACAACACGGCGTGCTAAATTACGGTCGTTTGTAATAAGGGCTGCAGTTTTTTGAGGTTCTTCAATAGCTTTGCGTAAGGTAACAGCAATCGCGAGAGCTTCTTCACGTTCATTTATAGCTTCAATAAATGACCAATCTGCACAAAGATTTTCATAATCGTTACGGACAATTTGTACCCATTTATCTGTTGTAGAAGCTGGTCGGAGTGCTTCTGATAAAAGAGCCATTCGTTTTTTCTTTGTTATACTTTGTTGGCCAATTTCGCAAACATAATGACGTTGACACTCCATGAGAGTTAGAAGTTTTTTTAAATGATATTGAGGATGGCTAAAAACATTTTCTGCAAGATCAAAAAAATCACAAGCTGTTTTTTCTTCATTGCTTGTGCTTAGTGCATTCCATTGTTCTTCATCCATATGAAGATCAAGGCCAGGAAGAACAACAGCCCCCTTTGGTAGAGAAGCTATAACCTTTAAAAGATGAGAAACTGCGGGCATAGAACCTGATACACCAGCTGCAATGATCGGTTTATCAGGCGGCATACGTCGTAAAGTCTCTGCATGCATTGTGAGTGCTTGATTACGCCATTCCGCGGGATTACTTCGTTGTCTTTCTGTCAAGATTTTTGGCCAATTTTGCGTAACAATAGTCAAGAAATCGAGCGTTATTTGCCACCATTCAGCGACCATATCAGATGCAATATTTTTAAGTTTTGACCAGTCTGCTCCTTCTGTTTCAATTTCGTCCATCAAATGTGCTAAATCTTGCGCGAGCCAAATAGCATCAGCACTATGAGCCGGAATAAGCACATCTTCTGTACCAAACATGGCACGCAGATGCGCAGGCAAATTTTCACGCCATGGACGGATAAGGCGCGCTAAAAGTAAAAGACGTTCGCTTTCTCCAATAGGCGGATCGAGAGCGCTGGTATGATTTTCAACAAAAAGGAAACTGTCTTCATCTACATCTCCTAGAGCACGAATGGTTGGCAAAAATGTTGATTGTGTATCACTTCTTTCAACAAAAGCTAAACGCAAAGCGCGAGCAGCACGACGTGTTGGAACATAAATAAGGCTATCAGCAAGGGCAGTTTGAATATCTCCACTGGAAGCGAAATTATCAATAAGGCTACCAGAAAGTAGTGCATCAACAAAGTGAGGCAAAAAAGCAGTTCCCGGAGAAATAGAAAAGACACGCGGTTTATAGGTCATATGATCTCATATTTGGGATAACAAATTTCAGCTTATTGATTATTTGTATTATTTTGACTGTATACAATATTTATACAAGGAAAAACTGAAAAGCTATATTTATACAGCAGATTTTTTAGTTTAAATTTAAAAAAATATTGAAGTAAATTATATGTCTTAAATCATCGCGAAAAAATATATAAAATTTTTCTGATATTTTTCAACGTAGAATTGGCTACAGTTTATTCTCTAACTCAAATAGGTAATATAAAAATAAATATTAAAGTTTTAAAAGGTGCTAGGGGTACCAATGCATTGCAGCTCTTTGAATATAATAAATTTACCGTATTCTTTATACAGTGCAATCTGAAAATATCCTTTACATACCCCACCATTTTCAGAAAAAAATAATATGTCTACCTTTAACAGCGAAAATAGATTACTTTTATGGAGAGAGTTTTACAAAAGTTTATCGTGCAAGCCTCTATCTTGCTAGGATCACATCCCTTATGCAAAATAGAATGCCCAAAAATATCATTATGTTGCAATTTTATATGTTTGTTTTTAAATAGACATCTTTCATTGTACTTGAGCTTACCTCGTAATGTCGTCCTGTAAATAATATAAATGAATAGTATAATGTAAACTTCCGTGAATAGGATAAGATACATCACACACCGCCATCGTTACATCATAACGCTACAAACCACCATAATCACTTTTTTACCCTCGCCCAATATTTTGAAAGCTCTTGGCTATAGAGAAAATTTATAAGAGGCTTTGTATTTCTTGCTTCAAGTGTTTTTACGCACACACCAATCCTACTTATGACGTGAAAACAAATGATTTTGATTGTTTCAATATGAAAAACGATAAATTATCATTATAAATCAAATTATTGTAGAAAATATTTTTCTTTATTTTAAGAGCGTACTTGATAATCTTTAAAAGCAGAAAATTTTATTTTAGGAGCTCTTTCTGCCTCATAATTCAATGAAAAATGGTTCTCCGCTAAAAAAACTGGATCACCTTCTAAATCATACGCAATAGCAGAGCGGTGATTGCTAAGAAACTTTTGCAACTCACCTTTGCTCTGCGCTGAAATCCAACGACATAAATTAAAGCGCGCAGACTCAAAATTCACTGGCAAAGAATATTCTATTTTTAATCGTTCTTTTAAAACATCAATTTGCAAAGCACCAATAACACCAATGAGAGAAGGCGACCCATCATCAGGAATAAACAATTGTACAACCCCTTCTTCAGCCATTTGTTGCAAAGCTTCCTTGAGCTTTTTTGCTTTCATTGGATCGCCCAAACAAACACGACGCAAAATCTCTGGTGCAAAATTTGGTACTCCCTTAAAGAGGATATCTTCTCCTTCAGTCAAAGTATCGCCAATACGCAATGTTCCATGATTAGGAATCCCTACGATATCACCGGCATAGGCTTGGTCAGCAATTTGGCGTGAACGCGCAAAGAAAAATTGTGGAGCCGAAAGTGTCATCGGTTTTCCTGTTCGAACCAACTTTGTTTTCATACCACGTTCAAGTGTTCCCGAACATACCCGAAAAAATGCAATACGATCACGATGATTAGGGTCCATATTCGCTTGAATTTTAAAAACAAATCCCGTCATTTTAGGTTCCATGGCTATGACATTGCGCTGATCTGCACTTTGATCACGAGGACTTTGACCAAAATCAATAAGCGCATTGATCAAATCACGAACACCAAAATTTCGCAAAGCTGAACCAAAATAAACCGGAGTCATATGACCTTCACGGAAAGCTTGAAGATCAAAATTCTTGCAAACACTTTGAGCGAGTTCTACCCCTTCAATAAAAGTGGAACGTTGATATTCAGGGAGTAAATGGACAACCTCTCTGGGATTTGAAACTATCCGCTGTGTTATCTCATCATCTTTTTGACGAAAACGATTATGATGAAGGTCATAGGTACCAACAAAATCTTTACCCGTACCAATTGGCCATGTTATAGGCGCAGTATCAAGAGCAAGCTTTTCTTCAATTTCATCTAAAAGCTCTATAGGATCACGTGCCTCACGATCCATTTTATTGATAAACGTAACAATAGGAATATCCCGCATCCGACATACTTCAAACAATTTCAGTGTTCTTGGCTCAATTCCGCGTGCCCCATCCAATACCATGATAGCACTATCAACAGCTGTGAGAGTGCGATACGTATCATCCGCAAAGTCCTCATGTCCTGGAGTATCTAGGAGATTAAAAATATGATTTTCATATTCAAACGTCATCACCGAAGTCACAACGGAAATACCACGATCACGCTCAATATTCATCCAATCAGAACGGGTTTGAATACGATCTTTTTTGGCTTTTACTTCTCCTGCAAGTTGAATAGCACCACCAAACAATAAAAGCTTTTCTGTTAATGTTGTTTTCCCCGCATCTGGGTGAGCAATAATTGCAAATGTACGGCGTCGCTTTACTTCCTGCACTCTTCGTTCCATTATTCCTCCGTCGGCCGTGCAAGTGTTTCAGCAATCAGTGCACGCATTTCATTAATCCCATAAAGCGCTATAAATGATCCCCATCGTGGACCTCGCTCTTGTCCAAGAAGGACTTCATACAACATTTGAAAAAAAACATTGGAAACACCAGGCCCACCTTCAGGGCTTTTTTTGCTATGATCTTGATAACGTTCCGTTAATCGTGCAACATCAAGAAGCATATTTTGTAACATGTTGCCATCAATAGTTTCAGGTAAATTAGCTAATTTTTCCTCAATTTGTGCTAATGTTGCTCGTTCGCTATCATCTGGTATACGAAATTTCTTGTTTGGTTTAACAAAAACATCAAAATATTTAATAGCAAACTTCACCAATTGATCAAGTTCTGGATAAGTTTGTGCATTTGCTCCTTTAGCGTAACGAGAAATAAAACCCCAAAGAACTTCTGCATTCTCCGCATTTGAAGCACTTACCAAATTTAGGAGCATCGCAAAGGATACAGGCAAATCAACCTGCGGTGGACAACCATTATGAATATGCCATACAGGATTATTCAGACGCTCTTTCCATTCTTGGCGACCATAGGCTGAAAGATGCGCATAGTATTCATCAACCGCTTTAGGAATGACATCAAAATAAAGCCTTTTTGCTGTTTTAGGCTTTGAAAACATATAAAGCCCTAAACTCTCTGTTGGAGCATAAGTAAGCCATTCATCAATGGTTAAGCCATTTCCCTTGGATTTGGAAATTTTCTGCCCTTTCTCATCTAAAAAGAGCTCATAGTTGAATCCTTCTGGGGGCTTTCCACCTAATACTTTACAAATTTTAGAAGAAAGATTTGTGGAATCGATAAGGTCTTTTCCTGCCATTTCATAATCAATGCCAAGCGCTGTCCAACGCATTGCCCAATCTACCTTCCACTGACACTTAACCTTGCCCCCTGTAACCTCTGTTTCTATGGTTTCTCCTGTTTCTGGCTCAATATAAGTAACTGTACCTTTTTCAACATTACGCGCAATCATCGGTACCTGTAATACTTTTCCAGAAAAGGGAGAAATCGGTAGAAAGAGTGAATAGGTCGCTTGCCGCTCTTCACCTAATGTTGGTAAAATAATTGCCATAACCTTGTCATAACAGGCAAGAATTTTCAAAAGCGTTTCATCAAAACGACTGGAACTGTAATAATCCGTAGCACTTGCAAATTCATAATCAAAACCAAAACGATCAAGGAAAGCCCGTAACCGGGCATTATTCGCTGCCCCAAAAGAAGGATAATCATCTCCAAAAGGGTCCGGTACACGGCTCAACGGTTGACCAAGATAATGTTCCATCCTTTCGCGATCAGGCACATTCTCAGGAATCTTGCGCAAACCATCCATATCATCAGAAAAACAAAGCAATTTTGTTTTTACTTTATTCTCCGTAAGAATATGAAATGCATGACGCACCATGGTTGTACGTGCAACTTCCCCAAAAGTTCCAATATGCGGTAAACCAGAAGGGCCATAACCTGTTTCAAATATCACACTGTCTGGATAACCCGTCTTTTCATACCGTTTGATAATCTTACGTGCTTCTTCAAATGGCCAAGTTCTCGATTGAGAAGCTGCATCTTTTAATTCAGGCGTAAGGCTGAGGGTATCACACTGATCACGCATCATTATTTGTCCTAAAAATTACACTCTTTCAAAATAGGGTGTATGGTTCTTGAATTTATTCGTCAATAATAGCAAGCAAAAAGATGAAAATTTCTTTATACTCTTAAGTCACAATACAAAAACCGCCCTCGCTATAAACATATTTTGTTCTGATAAAAATCAAAAACATTCAATATTATAAAGCAAAATTGACTTGTTTTGATTATCGAAGCCTTCATTGCTATTATTATCATGGGTTTTGCTTATTATATTTATTAGCGCAAAAGATAAGCTTCTAATATTGAACGAAAGAACGGTAAAAACCAACAGAAAAAATGCTTCAACTAGGCATTTCATACAAAAGCACTAATCCACATTACACTTGTCACCGTAACTTTCTATTTCTTTTCTTTATCGCCTTGATGACGCATTGCTAATGTACGCAAACGTAAAGCATTTAATTTAATAAAACCAGTTGCATCTCTTTGATCATAAGTACCTTGATCATCCTCGAAAGTTACCAACTCACTCGAATAAAGTGATTTTTTACTTTGGCGCCCTTCAACAATCACGTTTCCTTTATAGAGTTTTAACGTGACTTCACCTTCAACATGTTCTTGAGATAAATCAATAGCTGCCTGCAGCATCTTACGTTCCGGCGAAAACCAAAATCCATAATAAATGAGTTCTGCATAACGTGGCATCAATTCATCTTTCAAATGAGCTGCACCACGATCTAGCGTTAAAGATTCTATAGCTCTGTGAGCCGTTAAAAGAATGGTCCCCCCTGGTGTTTCATAAATACCCCGCGACTTCATACCCACAAAGCGATTTTCCACCAAATCTAACCGACCAATACCATTATCGCGCCCATAATGATTTAATTCTGCAAGTAAAGTTGCAGGAGATAAATTTTTTCCATTGATTGAAACAGCATCACCTTTTTTAAAGCCAAGAGTGATTCTTGTTGCTTGATCTGGAGCATCTTCTACCGAAAGAGTACGCATATGGACATATTCAGGAGCAGGAAGTGCTGGATCTTCTAAAATCTTTCCTTCTGATGAAGAATGCAATAAATTTGCATCCACTGAAAAAGGTGCTTCGCCTTGCTTATCCTTTTCTACAGGAATTTGATGTGTACGAGCAAATTCAAACAGATCTGTCCGACTCTTAAAATCCCAATCACGCCATGGAGCAATAATCTTTATATCAGGGTTAAGAGCATAAGCGGAAAGCTCAAAGCGCACCTGATCATTGCCTTTGCCCGTTGCCCCATGAGCAATTGCATCTGCTCCCGTTTCCTTAGCAATTTCAATAAGGCGTTTTGAAATAAGTGGGCGTGCAATTGATGTTCCTAAAAGGTAAGTCCCCTCATAAACGGTATTGGCTCGAAACATCGGAAAAACAAAATCACGCACAAATTCTTCACGCAAATCTTCAATATAGATTTCTTTAACACCTAACATTTCAGCTTTACGACGAGCAAATTCTAGCTCTTCCCCCTGCCCCAAATCCGCTGTAAAAGTTACAACTTCAACGCCTAGCGTACTTTGCAACCATTTGAGAATAATTGACGTATCCAATCCCCCCGAATAAGCCAAAACAACTTTTCTAATATTTTGCCACTTCTTCATTTCAAAGTTCTATATGAGCTGCTCTTTTATTTCTACCTAGAAATCAAAACAATGCAACAAGTATAAAAATAAATTCTCTTTAAGCAACATTAAAAAGACGCAAAAAAGGTAAATAAAAACGCTTTAGAGTGTAAATAATGAATACTGCTTAAAAATAAAAGGAGATTTACGTGTCATTTCTACCGGAGTGGTCTATTGTTGTACAATTTGCTTTAGCATCGTTGATTTTAGCACTTATTCCAGGACCTGATATGATGCTTTCTGTAGGACGAACCATTACACAAAGCAAAAAAGCTGGAATTATGTGCGCCTTGGGTAGTGCAACAGGGTTTGCCATTCAAGTTACCGCTGTAGCACTTGGCTTATCAGCGCTTATTTTTGCTGCACCACACACTTTTATTCTTCTAAAAATTGTTGGCGCCTTTTACCTTTTATGGTTTTCCTTTCAAGCGTTACGGAGAAATCCGACATTTTCCTTTGAACAGACATCTTCTAAATCTCAAAGCGCTAAACGTAACTATCTTGCTGGTATTGGAATCAATCTTTTAAATCCTAAAGTTATACTCTTTAACGCCACATTTTTACCACAATTTATCAATGCGGATGATCCTATGGCAACACAAAAGCTACTCTTTTTAGGACTCTCTTATATTCCTATTTCTTTTCCCATTACAATTTCTATCGTTTTTACAGCGCATAAATTTACCAAAATTCTCAATAAAAATCCTCTTTATATTCGCTTTCTCGACTGGCTTATTGCTGGTACTTTTACTATCTTTGCCCTCCATCTCCTTATAGTTACAAAACATTGATTTATAAATGTAATTTATCGTTTTTAATTTAAATGAGAACAAAAATATTGTAGGATTCTCTCATTTTAAACCTGTTTATTTTGAATCAAACAATATCTTTCCCTTGTACGTTATAAGCGAATCGGGAGTTTTCGTGTGTAAAGCGAAATCTTTTTAAAGAACGTAATAAACAAAAGAGTGAGGCAATATACAATCTCCACTTTTTAAAAGATATTACCGTAGATGCTTTTAAAAGTCATAAAATAGAATTAAAAGGTATGGTAATAATATGGAAATTAGTTAAGACCCTTAAGACTTCATATTGCCTCTAAATGAGGTTTCCTCCTCATTTTAGAGATTACGCAAACAGACTACTATATACAATATTTTCCCCCATTGAGCATATAAAAGCTGAAACTGTTCGTCTAGCACTTATCCATCTTAATCTCTGTCTCACACATGCTATTATATGCTGATTTACTGAAAAAAAGCATAGGCTTTAATATCGCAGAAAGTTGTATTAACTAATGACCAATGGCATTTTCAAGTCGCAAACGTTCAGATTTCCGTAAACGCTCTGAAGCTGATTTAAGTTGTCCACATGCCGCTAAAATAT
>NZ_JBHIMK010000419.1:0-1002 GCF_042194085.1 Bartonella sp. MU70NMGDW | reverse complement strand
GAAGACACACACATTTAATCTTAAAGACTGATCACTGAGGAAAATAATAAAGGCTTCAGTTTCATAAACTTATAGGCAGTGGTGCAATGAATCTTGTCTACACTCTTTATGAGCGTTAGTGTGAAATATGCTTAAAATTGCATTGAGATATTATAATATATTGATTTATACATTATTTTTCATATTAAATAAGAGCTCCAAATAAAGTTGTCATATTTTATCATTAACTGCTCTCATCATGAAACAATCAAAATCATTTATTTGCATATCATAAATAGGACCAATATGGGGATAAAAACATTGAAGAAAGAAAATGCTTTTTATAAATTTTATCCAGCGCAAGAGCTTTCTCAAAATTGATGGTAGGCACAGTGAATGATAGCTTGTTTTTTATAAGCTGGGGAGACAGTGGTGCAAGAGATCCTACTTTTATGAAGGCTAAGGTGATACGGGATTTTAAAAAAATATTTCCCAACGCTCGTCACACCCATTTCGCAACAGCGCTTGTGAATGGTATAAGGGCAAAGTTCTCGTGAATAATATAAAACTTATAGGGCATCACTATCTTTACGCTTAATAAAAAGAGCACGCTGGCGCCATCATCCTCAGTGTTGCCCGAGACGGCCCTTGGTTCTTGAGACGGTCCATTATAAGCGTTTTTAGTTCTTTCTTAAACGTTTTGTATTCATACAGCTATCCTTGTTTGCAACGTGCAAGAAAATGGTTTTTATTGATTCAACATGAGAGAGATTGGGAATGAGAGAATCTTACAATATTTGGGATTCTAATTTAATATGAACAATACTAGGTTATCATTATAAATCAAAAATATTATATAACAATCGAGATGGATAGACACCTATTGTCAGTTCTATTTTATAGGTTTTTTTAATATCAACGCGTTTGAAGAGTTATTATTTGCAAAGGGGTATATTTTCCTCATGAGGAGTAGGTGTTTGGGGGGCAAAAAATGATACAATCATGTTTGCTAATTTTTGCGCT